>QIJM01000180.1 GCA_003232445.1 Paraglaciecola arctica | reverse complement strand
ACCGTTGTATATGCATGTGGCTTTTTTAGAGCACCCAGCATTGCGTTAATTTTTGAAGTAGTAGTAGAGAAATGGACAAGATAGAGTTTATCCAAATACGTCGTTTTATCCTTAAACTGGGTAAAATGTTGCATAAATACGGATCACCATCGTTTCGTTTGGAAGCGTATTTAACTGAAATTGCTACGCATTTTGGCCTACATGCGTCCTTTAACTCTACACCTACCACTTTATCTATCGTGTTGTGGAGTGATCGTCATGAAGACGAATATAACCATTCTGCGCGTATGCATCCGGGGGAGCTGGATATGAATTCTTTGTCTCGGACTGACGAATTAGCCTATGAGTTGCTGTCTGGTGAAATATCGCTTACAGAAGCAGATAAACGTTTGGACGAGATTGATGTCATGCCCAGTCCTTATGGTAAAAGCCTAACAGGTATTGCTTTTTGCTTGTCTACCAGCGCATTTGCGATGCTGATGGGGGCAGGTTGGTCAGAAATTATTTATTCTGGTTTGTTGGGTTTGATGGTGTACTTTTGGACTCTTTGGGCAAGTCGTTCAAAACGGGTTAGTTTGATGTTGGAGCCCGTGGCTTCGTTTTCAGTAGGCTTTGTGGCCTGTGCTATTAACCATTATTCATCATCAGGGTTTAATATCTGGCTGATCATTCTTTCCTCATTAATTATATTAGTGCCTGGTTTGTCATTGACTATGGGGTTAGCTGAATTATCATCACGCAATTTGGTATCGGGAACCGCTAGGGTAATGGATGCCATCATGCAGCTATTCAAACTGTATTTTGGTGCATTTTTAGGGGTGAGTCTGGGCTACCAATTGTTTGGTCAACAAGATCTGGCAATGGCAGTTACCTTGCCTTTCTGGGTCAACTGGTTGGGCGTACTCATGCTTAGCGTGGGTCTAGTAGCCATATTTCGTACTCGTATGAAACATGTGCCCTGGGCAATAGCATCCACTTTTATTGCTTACGCAGCATCTACTTGGAGCTCTGGCTATCTTGAAAATGGACTTGGAGCCTTTGTGGGCGCATTTGCACTGGGTGTGTTCGCCAATATGTTTTCACGCATTGCTAACGCTCCCTCTACCATAGTCGCTATGCACGGTTTAATTGTGCTGGTTCCGGGTTCAAAAACTTATATTGGACTTAATTCGTTTATCTCAGGTCAGGACATTATCAAAACCGATCATATTGGTCAGGAAACCTTCTTTATCTTGATGTCGTTATTGGCAGGGTTAATATTCGCTAACGTGGTGATGCCCACTAGAAAAGTGTTGTAAACATGCATCAGCAGCAGCAAAAACCTTGCTCAAACAATAAAAACACACTACTGTATAAAAAAACATTACAATTGATTTTATGCGCCTTTTTATTGCCGAAAAACCCAGTTTAGGTCGTGCCATTGCCGACGTATTACCCAAGCCCCATAAAAGATGTGAGGGATATATTAGTGCGGCTAATGGCGATACCGTCAGTTGGTGTATAGGGCATTTACTCGAACAACAACAACCTGAGGCTTACGATCCGGCCTTTAAAAAATGGAGCCATGAGCATCTGCCTATTATTCCCCAGCAGTGGCAGCTTGCGGTAAAAAAGCAAACAGCCAAACAACTTGGTGTCTTGCGCACTTTAGTTAAACAAGCTGAACAATTAGTACACGCGGGGGATCCTGATAGGGAAGGTCAGTTGTTGGTTGATGAAGTGATTAATTTTTTAGGGGTGACTGGGACCAAAAAAAACACCATTCAGCGCTGTTTAATTAACGATTTAAACCCCTCTGCAGTGAAACAATCATTGAGTAAATTACGCAGTAATCGGGAATTTATACCTCTGTCTACTTCCGCCTTGGCTCGCTCACGCGCTGACTGGTTATATGGAATAAACTTAACCCGCGCTTACACGCTTCAAGGTCAAAAAGTGGGGTATAAAGGTGTGTTGTCTGTGGGGCGAGTACAAACACCTTTGTTGGGTTTAGTTGTGCGGCGTGATATAGCCATAGAGGCCTTTGTTAGCAAAGCGTTTTATGAAGTATGGGCCTGCCTAGAAACAGATAAGGGTGAGAGCTTTAAAGCCAAGTGGCAACCCAGCGAGCAATGTGCCAAATATCTCGATGAGCAGGGACGGAATCTATCCCAAGCGCTGGCGCAGAATGTTGCCGAGCGTGTCAGTCAGCAACAGGCATTGGTAAAAAGTCTTAAACGTGAGCATAAAAAACAAGCACCGCCATTGCCCTATAATTTGTCATCTTTACAAATTGATGCCAGTAAAGCTTTTGGTTTAAGCGCCCAGCAGGTGCTAGATATTTGCCAGGGTTTGTATGAACGCCACAAATTAATTACTTATCCCCGTTCAGATAGCCGTTATTTACCCCTTGGCCATTTTGTTCAGGCTAAAGATGTGCACAGTGCCATTTTGACCAATAGCCAACATCTGGGTCAACAAGGCAGTGTATTTAGTCAAACTAAGTTTGATTTAAAGCGTCAATCAAAAGCCTGGAATGACAAAAAGGTCGATGCTCACCACGCTATTATTCCGACCCAAAAAACCTGCAATCATTTAGCTGGTAGCGATGCTAAGGTTTATGCTTTGATATGCCGAAATTATCTGGCGCAATTTTTGGTCGAGCACGAATATTATGCTGTACGTGTTGATGTAGAGATTTCCTCAGGTTTATTTGTCGCAGTGGCAAAAGAGCTGATTGGTGAGGGTTGGCGGGGTATCTTTCGAAAGAGTAGTAAAACCAATAGTCAGGATAACAACAGTGAAGCGGGGCAGCTATTACCCCGTTTAAATCTGGAGCAGGGTCTTAAATCATTACAAGCTGAAGTGCTAGAAAAACACACCTCGCCACCCAAAGCTTACACAGACGCAAGCTTATTAGCCGCCATGACAGGCATTAGTGCCCATGTGAGCGATCCACAACTTCGCAAAATCCTGCGCGAAACAGACGGTTTAGGTACTGAGGCCACTAGAGCGGGGATCATAGAATTATTATTTTCTCGGGATTTTTTGTCACGTACAGGTAAAACCATTACTTCAACTGCAAGCGGACGAGGTTTGATAGAAGCCTTGCCCGATGTGGCGACTTATCCGGACATGACTGCCCGTTGGGAAGCAGAGTTATCTGCTATCAGCGAAGGAAAAAGCCAGTATGAAAAGTTAATGAGCCCACTGGAGGAGCAACTTAAAGACCTAGTGGTACAAAGCCGTGAAGTATTGCCAAAAGGATTGTCTGGTTTAGGTAATTCCCGCTTTACCAAGAAACGTAGAGGTCGCAAAAAGCGTAAATAGGTGCTGGACTTACGTGCTCAATGCCGCCTGCTGCATCTATCCCCAGTGTATGAGGAAAATGGCTGCTGACCCGTTTGTTGCCGCTAGCAGATAATTGTTAGGATGGATTGATATTACAATTGAGGACCTGCTAAAACAAGGGCTTTGCCTTCTTCATTATCAGTAAACTTAGTAAAGTTATCAATAAATAGCATGGCTAATTGTGTCGCTTTTTTTTCCCATTCAGCTGTGCTTGAGTATGTTTTACGTGGGTCTAGAATGTGACTGTCTACAGCCAATAGTGTTTTAGGGAAAGCAAGGTCAAAATAGGGAAGCGTTTCACATTCAGAATCTTCAACTTCACCGCTTAATATTGCGTTAATGATAGCGCGAGTTACCGCTAAGCTAATACGTTTACCCGTGCCATTCCAACCCGTGTTGACCAAATATGCGCTTGTACCCGCATCAGACATTCTTTGCTCTAGTACTTCGGCATATTGTGTTGGATGTAAGCTTAGAAAAGCCTGTCCAAAACAAGACGAAAACGTAGGAGTAGGATGATTAACACCACGTTCGGTGCCTGCTAATTTTGCAGTGAAACCAGACAAGTAGTGATACTTTGCTTGCTCGCTTGTTAAACGTGATACGGGCGGAAACACACCAAAAGCATCTGCGGTCAAGAAAATTACTTTTTTAGCATGCCCCGCTTTGCTCACCCCTAATACTCGATTTTTAATATGTTCAATGGGATAAGAAACACGAGTGTTTTCTGTTTTAGCATTATCAGAGTAATCAGGCACATTGCCCTTTACTACAACATTTTCTAACAAGGCGTTTCGTCTAATTGCGTTATAAATTTCTGGTTCTTTATCAGCGTCTAAATCAATTGTTTTGGCATAACAACCCCCTTCGAAATTAAACACACCATCATCGTCCCAACCGTGTTCATCGTCACCAATTAATGCGCGTTCTGGATCGGCTGATAGTGTCGTTTTTCCGGTACCCGATAAACCAAAAAATATAGCGGTATCATCATCTTTACCCACATTTGCCGAGCAATGCATTGACGCTATCCCTTGTAAAGGAAGAAAATAGTTCATCATCGAGAACATGCCTTTCTTCATTTCTCCGCCATACCAAGTGCCGCCTATTAATTGAACCTTTTCAGTCAGGTTAAATGCAACAAAGGTTTCGGAGTTAGTCTGATGTTTTTTAAAGTCTGAGTCTGAAACTTTTGACGCATTCATTACCACAAAATCTGGCTCAAAATTATCAAGCTGCTCTTCTGTTGGACGAATAAACATGTTTTTGACGAAGTGCGCTTGCCAAGCAACTTGCATAACAAATCTGACTTTAATTGCTGTATTAGTATTTGCACCACAAATGGCATCAACCACATATAGGGCACCATCTGAAAGTTGTTGCTGACTGATCTTTTTTAACGCTTGCCAAGTTTCTAATGAAATGGGCTGATTATCGTTATTATTGTCTGCGGTCTTCCACCATACTGTATTTTTAGTTGTATCATCTTTTACTAAAAACTTATCTTTTGGCGAACGTCCTGTATATATTCCGGTGTCGACATTTACTGCACCTGAATCTGTGACAGTGCCTTTTTCGAAACCAGTTAAGGCTTCATCAGTTTCGGCTGCAAACAATGCGTCATAACTTGGATTATGCACGATATTGGTTACATTTTTGAGCCCAATCGCTTCTAAATGCGCGCGGACTTTATCGAGTCTGGTACTTTTTGATGCGCGTGGCTGCTGTTCTTTGATTGTCATATTTTAATCCAATAGTTCATTATCTTAGTATTTTGCGGCCAAATTAGATGTATAACGCTAGTTGTACCGGACTTTTTAATCAGTGGCGTCAAAACCACTGGTTTTATACACAAAAAATAATGATAAATCATAATAACGATATTATTTCGGCTATAAGCACTGTGAATAAAGTAAACGTGAGATACATAGATAAGGTAATAGTGTTTGAAATCTCTGTCATGCGACATATGAAAACTCACAACAATGGTCATAATTTCGCTGGTC
>QIJM01000364.1 GCA_003232445.1 Paraglaciecola arctica | reverse complement strand
TGTTTCATCTGCCGGGCAATGCGTTACTGTCTGGTGTGGCACTGGTGTTGATACTGCCATTTGGGGAAGAACGTGAGAGAGGTCTGTCTCAAGCGTCGAATTCGAATAAACGTTGAATGGCGTCATTGATTCTGATTCGAATGGTATTCAGTGGTACTTATTAGATTTAACAGCATAAACCCCGTCTTCCCTTGAAGGCAATACTCGGTCAATATGCAGATAATGCAAAATAGCTGTTTGATTGGTCAGGTTTTGGCAGGACAGAGGTGCTAAAAAGAAAAATATGGAAGACAAAAAATAGTCCTCCGACCCGTGGGTGGACTTGAATGGTCATGCGACGAGTTAAGTAAAAACACACTGCTTCATAATTACAAGCAGTGTTTTTCAGCAACAAATAACAACAAGTGTTTCAATCCACGCGCCTGTGAAGGCGCGACCGATCTAATAGTAGATGATATTTTTAATTTTTGCAATTAACATCAAGTGAATGTATTATGGCGCATCTTTTCAGAAAGGTACGGGTAGCGCTATGGATTGGAAGTTGTTTCGCGAGCTAAGGCTTCTGTTAACTCAGTTGCAAAGCCCTAGATTTTGGGCTGTTTGGGTTCTATTTATCGTCATAGCAATCCAGTTTTTGTGAAAATAAAAATGCACAGTGAAAAACAAACACATGGATACGCATTATGAATACATTCATTGCCCATCGGCGAAAAGATGGGGAAGAGCAGTCGCTTGAAAGCCATCTTTTCGAGGTAGGCGATATCACCGCCGAATTAGGGTCTAAATTGGGAGTGTCCGATGCTGGCGAATTGATTGGTCTATTGCATGACATGGGCAAGTTCAGCGCAGACTTTCAGGTTTATATAGGCTCGGCCACCGGAAAAATTAATCCTGACGAAGATGAGTATGTCGATTTCAAGGGCTTGAAAGGAAAAATAGACCATTCAAGTGCAGGTGCTCAATGGGTATGGGAGAGCTGCCGGAGGTGGGAGCCACAAGGAGAACTGGTTGGACAAATATTGGCGCTGTGCATTGCATCTCACCATAGCGGCTTGATCGATTGCCTGAAACCGGAGGGTAAAAATGGTTTTTCAGACAGAATGGAAAAGCCGGACAACAAAACCCACAAAAATGAAGCGTTGAGCAGTGCGCCGGAACATTACATTGAAAGACTCGATGCATTGGTAAATAAAGCGTTAATTCAGGGTTATAGGGGGAAAATAGAATGAGTAAATATGAAATTTCAATGGAAATAGCTGGGCCATTCGCAATGTGGTCACGGCCCGATACGGGGGCAACACCGACAAGTTATCCAGTGCCAACATGGTCGGCGGTGAAAGGAATATTTGAATCGGTTGCATTTTTTAATGATGGTAAAGCATGGATTCGGCCAACAAGGGTTGAGGTTTGCAAGAAAAAAGGAAGCAATGGTGGCGAGCTAAGCTTTCAGAAATACACCAATAATTATCGTGGTAATTTACGTTCTTCTAAAAGCATTAAAAATGAAACAAGCTTTCAGTTTTCAGCTCTCATTCTTTCTGAAGTTTGTTATCGTATTTATGGTGTTGTTGAAAATGGCAGCGGTCAGCATTTAAAACACGGTAACAATCCTTGTCATGCGTTGGAGGCAATCTTCGAGCGGCGATTAAAAAAAGGACAATGTCATAAAACACCCGCACTAGGCTGGAATGAATTCGTTCCGAGCTATTGGGGGCCGTTTCGTGATGATGAGTCTTTGCCAGATGCAACTGAGGTTGATGCCGCAATTAATCTGGATTTGGTGTCTGTGCTTAATCAGGTTTTTGATAAAGCCGTGAATGGGCAATACAAACCGCGATTTCAGCAAGGTGAAAAAGCGTGGATTAAGAAGGGGGAATTTAATTATGTTGAATGAACTCTATTCAATATACCGGGGGTTGGAGGCTATGGGGGAGACGCCAGCCATTAAACATAATGATATTCAGTCTCCAGGTATGGGTACAACATTTCGAGTGATGCTGGATGAGCATGGTCAGGTAAGCTCGGTTCGATTGATGAGCAAGGAGCAGATTCAAGATAGTTGGTCGTTGGGAAATGGCAATAAAAATCAATTCCCTGCGGTCAAAGTTATTCATCCTTTATTGGCAGAAGGGCATGCAAACTATCTTGCGTGGAAAGAGGAGGTGAGTAAGCCCAGTGAGGTTCAATATCGCGAATTAATTGAACGTCTATCACAAGAGCATCCAGTTAACTTATCACACATTAAAACTTGGCCAAGTTATCGAAAGCAGGTGTTGGTACGTAAAGAACAATTGGCTGGCATTGATGATTGTGATGCTGTTTACCAGTTATTTGAACGATACAGTCAAACAGAAACAGGGGTCGAGATACTTAAGCAGATTGCTAATCTGTTGATTGAGTCTGCTCTACAGGGGGCGGATGCATTTAGCTTAAAGCATATTTGCACCTTGTTATTTGGCGATGATGTGAGTTCAAAAGGTGAAATTAAAGATGGCAAGCGAGTCACGCTAATACTTGATTGTTTCCCTCAAGCGGATATTGATATCTACGCATCATCCAAAAAACGAGTAGACAGTCTTTCTAAGGGGTTGTTCGCAGCAGAATTAAAGGCAAATAAAAAAATTCGAAATGGGGAGTGTGCTTTAACAGGAAATACTGAGTCGGTTGTTTACGATATATTTCCAAAAGAAAAGCTGAATGTTATTGGTAGTACATCGCTATTTGCCAAAAATTCCACGACAAGTGGCCCAACTGTTAAACGGTATGACACTTCAGGCGGAGAAGCTTTTTCTCTATCCGACAAGCTTAGCCAAAAACTTGCGGCCAGTATTGCTTTTATTAATTTACCAAAATTTAAGAATCAAACCTGGTCAAAATTACCATCAACCCTTGGAGCATCGCCTAGCCTGTTGTTAGCCTATTGTAAGGAAGACTGGAATCTACCACTAACACCGCTTATTACTGGTGTCACTGCTAAATCTGAAGTTGATGATTTTGAAGATTATCTTGATGCTTCAGAGTCGGTGTTAGCATTATTCAAAGGTAATGAATTAATCCTTGATGCCGTCGTTGAATTTATAGAAATTATCGTTTTAGATAAAGCCAACCGAAAAATAAATTATAGTACAACGGCCAAAGTTGGGGAGTTAGTTTGTGCCGCTGAACAGTGGAAACAGGCTTGCCAGAATTTACCTGATTTCAAATTATATGCGCAGTTACGAAAAAATGAAAAACAGATGTGTTCACCGTGGGCGATCAGTCCACAGCAAATAATATATTTAACGCGACAAAAATTCATTCGAGATGGGTGCGCATCAACAGCTCTTCCAGGTATTAGTTTTGCGGATGTTATGAAGTTGTTTCTTGGACGAAATAACCATGTTTTGGCAAGGCGTTGTTTGCAGCGTATTGCTGAGCAATATCAGCCGTTATTGAACTACTGTACACAGAGTCGATTGCAGCATGTATTGCAGAAAAAAGCCCATGTTAAAACCAATGTGAAAAATAACACACAAGCCTTGAGTGCCGTCACTTTAATGGGATTATTTTTATACAAAATCGGACGAACAAAGGAGATTTATATGAAAGATTTTTCTTTTCAGTTAGGGCAGTTATGCTCAGCTATGGATGAGTTGCATATTGGTTATTGTAAAAGTGAACGAAAAGGAGATATTCCGAGTACCCTGATTGGGAATCAGGTGTATGGAATGGCTTTACAAAGCCCGGGCAAAGCAATGGAGTTTATGGCCTCTCGTATAATACCTTATAACGCATGGGCTAAACGAATGAAGGCTAAAGGTGACAGATCGGAGGATAAGGCGATAATCGGGGCAATTTTTGCTCAAATTTGGATGAGTAAGCAGGCCAAGTTGCTAAGTGAGTTCTTGTCTAACCCTATGGCTAAATCTGATACCTACAAAGCTGAACTTATGCTGGGATATTTAGCGGGTCGTTCTTTTGAACAAAAAAACACATCAAAAAATAGTCTGGGAGAAAAATCATGAATGCACCATTTAATCGCCATGTTGGTTTATTGGTTTTGGATGTCACTATGTCTAACCCGAACGGTGATCCCGATATGGAGTCAGAGCCAAGAACTCGTGAACTTGATGGCTTGGGAATGATCTCGCCTGTTTCGCTAAAGCGTAAATTAAGAGATTTAATTAGTGAAAATTCTGAAGTTTTTTCAGAAGCCAAAAAACAGCTCAACCTTGGTGAAGAAACGAAGAATCAGTTTAATATTCTGGAAGAGCGCGGACGTGACAGGGATGCAATCAAAGCGATGGATAAAGCCGAATTTATGCAAAACTATTGGGATGCGCGCATGTTTGGAAATACCTTTTTAGAGTCGTTAAAAGAGTCTGAATTGAGCGCAGACCAAAAAAAGAAGAAAACAGAAGGGGGTTATGCTCATTTGATTAATACGGGTGCAACTCAAATAGGCGTGGGTATGTCAATCGCACCCATTGATGTTGTTCGAATGACTAACACCAATAAGTCAGGAGTAGAAGCTGATAAAGATCGTGGGATGGCACCTTTGGCATTTCGTGTAGTACAACATGGCATCTACTGCATGCCTATTTTTGTGAATCCAAGCATTGCGAAAAAAACGGGAGCAACCAGCGAAGATTTGGACTTGCTAAAATTTATGTTGCCTTATGTTTATCAACACACCGCTTCTGCAATTCGCCCTCAAATATCCGTTTTACATGCCTGGTTTGCTGAACACAAAAACACTTTAGGTTCTTGTCCTGAACATTTGTTTATCAATGCTTTGACTCCTAAGTTAAAAGCAGATGTGACAAAACCAGCATCAGCCAATGATTACGATATTCCTGAACGAGATGATTTGGGTAATTTTCTGGATCGGTTTAAAGAGGTGCGTGACTTAGTGAATGAATAATGCATTATCTGGCTCATACACCACCCAAGGAAAAACCTGAACTGGAATCTCATCGGTATGCAGATCATATTGATGAGATGCTGGATTATGGATTAGCCTTATTTGATTACCTGTTGTTGTTTTCTACAGTCGATGACACAGAAAAAGAGGAGCTACGCCAAACCTTTAAAGCAGCGCTGATGCTGCATGATATGGGAAAGCTGGATGAGTCTATTCAACGAATATTTCGTGGCGAAGATTCAGGTCGTTTACCCGTTGATCATATCGAAGCAGGGGTTACCATTGCTGACGAGATGGAAAATGAACTGTTGGGCTGGTTGATTCGTGGACATCATGCTCCAGGTTTACCTAATAAAAAGACAGAGAAATATTTTATCAAGCAGTTAAGGCAGAAATTTCAACTGGCTTTGTCACCTTATTGCCTCCGGGGTGGGCGTCATCATCGGGATAAACTCACAGCAGATT
>QIJM01000235.1 GCA_003232445.1 Paraglaciecola arctica | reverse complement strand
AAGCTAAGGTAATTAAGCCATCTTTGGTTATGACATAACGTGCTGGACGTAAACCGTTGCGGTCAAGATTACACGCGGCATGGCGACCATTGGTCAATACAATACCGGCCGGACCATCCCAAGGCTCCATATGCATAGAGTTGAATTCGTAAAAGGCTTTTAAGTCTTCATCCATAGTTTTGTTATTTTGATAAGCAGGTGGCACTAACAAACGCATGGCACGGAACAAATCCATCCCACCCGCTAAAAATAGCTCAAGCATGTTATCCAATGATGAAGAGTCAGAGCCTACTTCATTCACAAAAGGTGCTGCATCGGCCAAATCGTGTAACAAAGGCGTTTTGAATTTACCGGTTCGGGCTTGTGCCCAATCGCGGTTGCCACGAATAGTATTAATTTCACCATTGTGCGCCAAATATCTAAATGGCTGAGCCAGTGACCAGCGCGGCAATGTATTGGTTGAAAAGCGCTGGTGGAATACACAAATAGCTGACTTCATATTTTCATCGGCTAAGTCTAAGTAAAACTTTGGCAAGTCACCGGCCATAACAAGGCCTTTATACACTGTGACTAAACTGGATAAACTAGCGATATAGAATTCTTCATCATTCGCTAAGCGTTTTTCTGCACGTCTGCGCGCCATGAATAACCGACGTTCCAAATCCTGAGAGCGCCATCCCGATGGCCCATTGACAAATACTTGTTCGATTTGTGGCACACACGAAGCCGCCAGATCACCAAGGATTGAGTTATCTGTCGGCACGACCCTCCAGCCAACTAAGCCTAAAGTTTCTTTTTCTAACTCTTCAGTGATGACCTGTTTGGCAACGTCAGCTAAAGCTTGATCTTGGTTGAGGAATATCACACCTACGCCGTACTTTTTGCCTAGCTTCCAGTTTTGTTGTTCAGCTATTCCACGAAAAAACGCGTCGGGTTTTTGTAGAAGTAGACCACAGCCATCGCCAGTTTTGCCATCTGCGGCGATACCGCCACGATGCTGCATGCGGTCAAGCCCCTCAATTGCTGTACTTACCAGTTTATGACTGGGCTCACCTTTAGTGTGGGCGATTAGCCCAAAACCACAGTTATCCTTTGAATCGTTAGGATGATATAAACTCATTAATGCAAACTCCTTCAACCTTCGACTGGGCAGGGTGTTGTATGTTGTAACTGCTAATCATACATCTAAGCTACGTGTATGAACGTGAGATGGTTTTATGCCCTGATGTTTATTTTCCGATCGTAATTATTATTGGGAATACCAGTCGAGTATCGAATATTTATACTAAGCAGGTCGTACAAAATACCGAGGATTATTTTATAAATCAATTCTCTTATATAGTGTATTTTATACTTTTCATTATATGAGGTTCAATTAATATAAAAAAATCTTTTATTTCAACAATTTAGCGTATTTTTATAGCTTGGTTATAAGCTATAAAGAAAAGCTGAAAAACAATACTGATTGTTATTAAAAGGTTAAAAAAAGCCTTTCATTTCTTTTAATCGCTTGGCTGGTATTGAATTAATATTTAATAAAAATGAATAAATAGTCTTTTTGGATTTGAGTTATACACTTTAATACTAGGCTAAGTTTTGATCCTCAGAATATTCTTGCTAGCATGTCGCGAATTGGCAAGAATCACAGATGTTTGAGACCCCCCACATTATGACGAAAAAGACTTCAGTTGATCCATGGGTGATCCGTATAGCTCAGTTTATCAATCGCTTCGGCGCGGTGAAGGCCAGTGTTTTATTCGTTATTTTGACTTTGATTTTTACCTTCGCTGGCACCTACTTTCTGAGGAGTCTTGTCAGTGATCATGCGCATACCGAAGATTTCGTAAGTGCCATCATTTTGACTTTACTCAGCGCGCCTTGGGTATTGTGGTTTTTTAGCGAGTTAGTCAAACAATTGGAACGCTCAAGAGAGAGTCTTGAAGATGCTGTCACTCAGTTAGAAAAACTACGCGAGGAAGATAAGTTACTCAACCACACCTTGCAAAATAACATTAAGCAACTTAATCATGAAATTGAGCAGCGAAAAAATGCTCAGCTAGAGCGAGAAAATATGTTTGCCGATCTAGAGCGTGAAATCACCGATAAATCTGAAAAAGAACAACAGGCTTTGCGCTTGTCAACTCTATTACGATCAATTATCGATACGTCTCCAGACTTAATTTATTACCGCAATCAAGAAGGTCAATTTGCCGGCTGTAACCGTGTTGCTGAACAAATGACCGGTAAGACCGAACAAGAGTTGATTGGCTTAACGCCCCATCAGGTTTACGACGAAGAGCTAGCGCGCCAAGTGGTTGCCAGTGATCATGAAGTACTCGAAAACAACGTCAGTATTACCGAAGAATTATGGTTGCGCTTTGCTGATGGCCGCCGCCGCTACTTTGAAATGCGTAAGGTGCCATTTTTTAGCGCAGACAACACTCGTCTTGGTTTACTTGCTTTTGGCCGTGATATTACCGAGCGTAAGCAGGCAGAGAATGCGGTGGCTAAAGCCAGCAAAGACAAAACTGCTTTTATTGCCACTATCAGTCATGAGTTGCGTACGCCACTAAATGGCATTGTTGGCTTAAGCAGAATGTTGCGTGATACTAACCTGACTAGCGAACAGTTTGCCTGGGTCAGTACTATTTACGCGAGTAGCATTACCTTAGGTAATATATTTAATGACATTATTGACTTGGATCGCCTAGATAGAGACAGGCTCGAATTATCACTGAAAACAGTATCGATAAAAGATTTCACTCAAGAACTTAGCAGTATTATAGAGTTGTTAGCTGATGATAAAGAGCTGACCTTTACTGCACATGTGGAAGAGCCATTGCCCGCTTTGGTCGAGGTAGACGGTACACGCTTAAGGCAAATTTTATGGAATTTATTGTTTAATGCGGTCAAGTTTACCCATAAAGGCACAGTGTCACTGGAAGTTAAAGCTGAAAAGATTGATGCTGAAACATCCATGGTCACATTCAAAGTATGTGACACGGGTATAGGCATACCGCCGCAAGATTTAGATAAAATTTTCGCTATGTATTACCAAGTTGACTCACCCGAATATCAAAGTGCAACAGGGACTGGTATTGGCCTTGCTATATGCCAACAAATGGTATCTTTGATGAAGGGTAAAATTAGTGTCAGCAGTGCTATGGATGAAGGTACCTGTTTTACCGTTGACCTGCCGCTTGCTATTAGCAAAAAGCCTATTCAGGTTGAAACACTTAAAGTCACAGGTTTGCAGATATTGTTGGTGGAAGACATTGAGTTAAATGTCATGGTTGTCAAAGCATTGTTGGAAAAACTTGGACAACATGTCGACGTAGCTATGACAGGTAATGAAGCTATTACTATGGCACGCGACAAACAATATGATTTGATTTTACTGGATATTCAACTGCCTGATATGAATGGTTTTGAAGTCGCGAATGTGTTACATGAAGAATCTTTGGTAGAGCAAACCAGTATTGTGGCGTTGACCGCAAATGTGATTAAAACACGCCAAGAATACCTCGATAACGGTATGGATGACGCCATCGCGAAGCCCGTCAAAAAGAGTCGTATTATTGAAGTGTTCAATAGTCTGTTTTGTGAACAACTTAGCGTGCCTCACCAATCTGCCCCAGAGCCTAAAAAATCCCAACTGAACACTGTTCTCGACTTGGAATTGATACAAATGTTGGTGGATACTATAGGCCACGAAATGGTGTGTACCAGTGTTAAAGTATTTCAGGAAAAGATGCCTGAATATTTGGAAATTTTGCAACTGAGTTTAAGTGCTGATGAAAAGGACGAAGTGTGCTCTCAAGCTCATAAAATCAAGGGAGCAGCGGGCTCGGTAGGCTTAGTCAGAGTGCAAAATATTGCCAATGAAATCCAGCAGGGTGATCATCCCGCATGGTGGCAAAATGTGCATGATTGGGTTGAACAATTAAATCAGGCAGCGAGTCAAGATATGCAAAAATTAATTAATTGGTTGAGTCAGCAAGATATAGATGATTAAGGTGGCCTAGCGCTGCCTCTAAGCCAAACAATAGTTAGTTTATCAATATTGATGATGCGTTTCTTTTGGTAAATTTGTCTTTGTATTTACCATATTAAATCTTAGTCATTTAGATGAATGGCAGAACAAATAGGTTATATAAGTTATGTCTAAATTTGATCCGGTTGATCATTCTCACCGTCGCCGCAACCCCTTAACCGGCGATTGGGTGTTAGTCTCACCTCATAGAGCGAAACGTCCTTGGCAAGGCCAAGTGGAAAAGCCACAAGTACCAGATACTGCACCCCACGACCCAGAGTGTTACTTGTGTTCGGGTAACACGCGTATTAATGGTGAAGTAAACCCTCAGTATGATGGGACATTTGTCTTCACCAATGATTTTGCAGCATTGATGAAAGACACCCCAGCTTCACAGCAGTCGAATGACGACTTGTTTACCTTGCAGGCGGCCAGAGGCACCAGTCGCGTCATTTGTTTTTCCCCTGAGCACAATAAAACCTTACCGGAATTATCTTTAGCTGCCTTAGAAGGGGTGATTGATGCGTGGCAAGAACAAGTGGCCGATTTATCAAAAGATTACGTTTGGGTACAAGTATTTGAAAACAAAGGGGCAGCCATGGGCTGTTCTAACCCGCATCCCCATGGGCAAGTATGGGCGAACGACTTTATTCCTAATGAAGTGGCGAAAGCTGAAGTGAATCAAAAAGCTTATTTTGACAAACATGCTAGTTCGTTGTTGTCAGATTATGCGCAAAAAGAATCTGCGGATGGCTCGCGCACAGTGGTAGAAACCGAGCATTGGATAGCGGTAGTGCCATACTGGGCGGCTTGGCCGTTTGAAACTTTGCTTATGCCCAAGTTTACTTGTGCCAGATTAACCGATGTCAATACAGCGCAAAAAGCCGATTTAGCCATCGCTATCAAAAAACTCACAAGTCGATACGACAATTTGTTTCAATGTTCCTTCCCTTACTCAATGGGCTGGCACGGCGCACCGAATAATTTGGCGTCGACTGAACATTGGCAAACTCATGCTCATTTTTATCCGCCTTTGTTACGCTCTGCCACTGTGCGTAAATTTATGGTTGGCTATGAAATGATGGCTGAGCCACAACGAGATTTAACCCCAGAACAGGCGGCACAGCGTTTACAGGCGCTCAGCGATGTTCACTACAACGAATCGGCTGGAGCCTAGTTTTATGTCTAACAAAACGCCTAATCCTGAGTCTAACATTTCGCAAAGTATGTTAACTGAACTCGATTCCGTCTTTGTCTTTACTCAGATATTTGGAACTGCACCCACTCGTCATTTTCAAGCACCGGGCAGGGTTAATCTGATAGGTGAACATACAGATTATAACGATGGTTTTGTGTTGCCTTGTGCTATTGACTATCAAACCTTGGTCGCAGTGACACCTAGAGATGATATGACTGTTAGAGTAGTGGCCGTTGATTACAGTAACCAACAAGATGAGTTTTCACTAGATGGCGATATCGAAGTCCACTCCACACAATTGTGGAGTAACTATGTGCGCGGTGTCATCAAACACCTGCAACTCAGAGGGCATGTATTCAAAGGTGCTAACTTAGCAATAGCTGGCAATGTGCCACAAGGCGCAGGATTAAGCTCGTCTGCTTCTTTGGAAGTGGCAATAGGTGAAACCTTCCGTGGTCTATATAACCTGCCGCTGACAAAAGCAGAGGTGGCGTTAAACGGCCAAGAAGCTGAAAATCAATTTGTAGGTTGTCAGTGCGGCATTATGGATCAAATGGTCAGTGCCTGTGGCTCTAAATTCAACGCCTTGTTATTGGATTGTCGTTCGCTACACACAGAGCTAATTTCTATGCCAGAAAACTTGGCAGTGATGATCATCAACTCCAACGTGAAAAGGGGATTAGTCGATAGCGAATATAATACCCGTCGACTGCAATGTGAAGAAGCTGCCCGTATTTTGGGGTTAAAAGCATTACGTGATATCAGCTTGACCGACTTACAAAGTAATAAAGATCAACTGCCTGAGGTCGTGTATCGACGGGCTCATCACGTGGTATCAGACAGTGAACGCACAATTTTGGCTGGTCAAGCGCTCAGAGAAAATAATGTGGTTCAGTTGTCAAAATTAATGGCTGAATCGCATATTTCTATGCGTGATGATTTTGAAATCACCGTACCGCCAATTGATTTCGCTGTACAATTGCTCAGTGAATATCTAGGTGATAAAGGTGGCGTACGCATGACGGGTGGTGGCTTCGGTGGTTGTATGGTTGCCCTTATGCCTCATGATATGGTGGAAGGTGCAAAATTGTTGATGGCTGAGCGTTACCAAACCGAGACCGGCTACAAAGAGGCTATTTATATTTGTAGTGCCAGTGATGGAGCAGGTGAGTTCTGAGTTAACTAGTCTGCTGCTTTTCTTAT
>QIJM01000173.1 GCA_003232445.1 Paraglaciecola arctica | reverse complement strand
CTAAAAGTTACCGGCGATCTGTTAAACAGTATTGAATATAAAGTTACCAGTTTCGGAATCAACCCTGTGCTTACTTTTAGTTTTTTCGGCTATGGCCGAGCTATCGAAATACGCTGGTACCAACGAAGTAGCAATACCAAAAACTGGGTAACCGACACCAACAAAGAGGTGTGGGGAATAAACGCCACCAAACACAAACGCCGGAAGAAAAATACCACCTGGTATGCCAAAAATCTATACGGATCCCTCAACAGGCTTCTCACCATCCTCGCATCTGAATACGACGAAGCCGAAAAAACAAGACTAAAAGGAATTCTTGACAATACGTATGAAATTATGAGCAACTTAAAAATAGACCGCCTGCAGCTGGAAATTATCATAGGTAACGACCAGGCACGTAAATCACTTCGCGCATTGGAAGATGAAGCACGTCAACTAAAAAAAGCCCTGAAAAAAGTGCCGGAAGGCAGCGACGAATGGAACCGGATAAACAAACGCCTGAAATCAATACAAGTTCAACATGATAAAATCATTGAGAAACTTGGACTCGAAAAGCTCACCATGCGTGAGCTTACACAACGGCAACGCGAGCTGAACGCCGTTATGCGCAATATGGATCCGAGCGTGAAAGAGTACAAAGTCTTACAAAAACAGTTAACCGCAGTAAAAAAACGCATGTCACAACTGCGCGGGACCACCCTGCGTACCAATTCTACTTTAAGTAAAATGGCTAACGGCTTCAATAAATACTCAATGCTGATTGCCGGTTTTGCGGCCAGTATTACCGGTATTATTTTCAGCTTTCGCAAAGCCATTGACGTAGCCAACGACTTCAATTCTTCAGTATCAAATCTGTCCGCCATGACCGGATTGACAGGAACAAAGTTGGACTGGCTTTCGCAGAAAGCAAAAGATTTTTCGGGAACGGTTACCAAAAGTGGTATTCGTATAACCCAAACTGCCAAAGAAATAGTAGATGCCTATGTGCTGATGGGATCGGCACGGCCTGATTTACTACAAAACAAAGAAGCACTGGCACAAACAACAGAGCAGGCTATTATCCTCGCTACTGCCCAGAAGATGGAGCTAAACCCCGCCATAGACGCTGTGGCCGCCTCCATGAACCAGTTTGACCTTGGAGCTAATCAAACAAACCGCATTATCAATGCCCTCGCAGCAGGTTCGCTCAAAGGCAGTGCTTTTGTACAGGATTTAACCGACTCGCTGAAAAACGTGGGTACCGTGGCCAACGCTTCCAACATGTCGCTGGAACAAACGATCGCCATGCTCGAAGTATTGGCAAAGAAACAATTGAAGGGCGAAGAGTCCGGAACTCAAATGCGCTCTGCTCTTTTACGATTGAAAGCGGCTCAATTAGGTTATGCCAGCGGCACATTTAAGCTTTCGGATGCATTGAATGAAATGAACGAAAAGCTCACACATTTCGATACGCAAATTAAAAAGGATGCCTATATTATGAAGGTATTCGGCAAACGACAGATTACTGCCGGAACTATCATGTTGAAAAATGTGGACGCCTATGAAAAAATGACCAAAGCAGTTACCGGTACCAACATTGCCAACGAGCAGGCAATAAAAAATACCGATAACAACAAAGCCCGTCTGGATGCCGCCCGTGCAAGGCTGAATAAGATAACCATAGAACTGGGCGAAAAACTGGCTCCGGCTCTCACATTCTCCACCAGCGCGTTTGCCCACCTTATGAGGATGACATTAAATGTCATTAGAGTTTTCAATGAATACAAGGGTGTTATCCTTTCCGCAACAGCCGGCATAGTAGCTTATACCATCGCCACCAAAATAGCAGCGAATTGGGATAGAATACATTTAGCTTTATTAATTACTAAAGAAACCATAACAAAAGTTTATGCATTCACTACATCTCTGTTGACGGGGAAAGTGAAGCTTGCCACCATCGCACAAAAACTTTGGAACTTAGCACAGAAAAACAACCCAATTGGTTGGATAATTGGGCTGCTGGTAGCCGCTGGGACAGCACTTTATTTCTATACGCAAAAAATGACGGCAGCAGAGAAAGCACAGCAAGCGCTAAATAAAGTAAATGTAACCGCAAGGAAATCAATTACAGAACAGAAAGTAAAGCTTGAGATATTGATGCGTACAGCAAAAAATGAAACAAAGAGTAAATATGAGCGACTGAAAGCTATTAAAAAATTGAATGAAATTTCACCTAAATATCTCGGAAACCTGTCTCTTGAAACTATCAACACGAACGCTGCAAAAGAAGCGACAGATAAATACATTGCATCTCTATTGAAGAAAGCACGAATTGAGGCGGCAGAACAAAAGTTGGTTGAAGTTCAAAAAAAATTAATTGATTTATATCAGAATGCTCCTCAAATGAGTTTCTGGGCTAAATCATGGACGATAATTAAAGCCGCTGCAACCCATACCGATGCGGCGGGCAATGCTGTCGATAATTTGAACTTAAAATACAAACAACTAATAGAGACACAAAAACAATTGCTTGATTTTATCGGTCAAACATCGGATGCGGTTAGTGGAACAACTTCTAAAACAGACCAAACAACAAATACCCAAAAAGAAACTGAAGCTAAAAAGAATCTTGCCACGGCTATCAATAAGGTTACGGAAAAAATAAAACAACTCAATACTGCCAACCTGGCACTGGCTGTTACCGATGAAAAAGGGAGACAAGATATTGCCTCACAAATTGCCCATTTACAAAGTATTCTTGATAAGCTCAATAAATTAAAGAACCTGACTGATGAACTGGCAAGCCAGGGCGGGATATCCAAAATGGCTACCAAAGGGCTAAAAGACCTGGTATTGTCAGATGATGATGCCACCTCCATTGAGACCAATGCCCAAAAAATAAACGATGCCATAAATCTTGTTTTAAGCAATCTTAAAAATCACGCCGACGAAAGTAGTAATACCGATGAAGGCGGAGCGTTTTGGAAAGCTCTCGGGCTTGGTAGTGAGGCCACCATGGTGCAGAAATTTGATGCCATCCGGCAGTTAACTTTGCAGGCTATGAGCGACATTAGCCAGATTATAGGCAATGCCGAAGCCCGCCAGTTACAGAAATACCAAAAACTGCACGATAAGAAAAAAGCTATCCTCGACAAAGAACTGAATGCCGGCAAAATATCCTACGAACAATATACTGCACGTGTCAGTCAACTGGATACCGCCCTCGATAAGAAGAAAAGGAAACTGGCCCACGACAGTGCCGTCAGGCAAAAAGCCCTGAACCTTGCAAATGCTATTTCAGGAACCGCGCTGGCTATTATCAGCGCAATGAAAACTCTTCCGTTTCCTGCTGACCTGATAGCTGCCGGAATTGCCGGAGCCATGGGCGCACTTCAAATAGGTGTAATAGCTTCTGAACCCATTCCTCAATTAGCATCTGGCAATTATATGAAGGTAATTGGAGCAGATGACGGCCGTGAATATAATGCAAAGCTTGCCTCCGGGAAAACCGGATTATACAAGCAACCTTCCCTTATCCCCAATCTCGGGTTGGTGGGTGAACATGCACCTGAGTTAGTGTTTTCCGGACTCGATACGCAGAAAATACTCAACACCCCTGCCCTGATAAATGCCATCAACGCCACTATTGGAGTGCGCCAGTTTGCCGCCGGTAACGCCCGCGAAATAATAAGAGAAAACAATACTGTTACCACAACATTTACCGACCCCGAACTATTGGCACTCATGGCCGAGATACGGGATTATGTCCGCCAAAAACCGGAAGCCATTCTGGTAGGCGATGAGGATTATATCCGCAAACACGAACAGATTAAAAAGGAATATGATGATTTTCAGAAAAGAGTGAGTTAAATATTTGTATTACATTTGTCGTATAAACCTTTAAAATCTCACATTTTGAAAAAGCTTCTTATTTTCTTACTATTCCTCCCTATTTTTTTATTAGCTCAAAATAAAAGAGTTGAAAAATTGAAAGAATACAAAGCCTCGAATGGAATTGTTTACCATAAAGGCGATGAATTTCAGTTAAATACCGGCTCTGGTAATAATGATAGATTTGTATATGTAAGAATGGCAGCGATCGCAATGCCTGCTTATGAATCTACAAATATGGTTCCGGGAACTCTTGCCGGGACCATCGTTAAAATAAAAAAAATTATAAAATACAACAAACCTCATTATAAAGGAGTTTGGTTTATAGTAGGTGCAGGGAAAACTGTAAATTTTAATATGGATATTGAAAATGCTATTGAATTTAATGAAATAAAAGAACCAACAAAACAATGATTATCCCACCTTTCAAAAGAGAGTGAGTTAAATTATTTTATTACATTTGAGGGCTATTAATCCCTTAAATGTAAATATTATGAAAAAATTAATTTTATTTTTACTGATTACTTCAGTATCGCCAATAATTTTGGCTCAACAACTCAACTCTAATGCTTCCTTTATTAAAAGGAATTATCCTGCAGAATATTCTCATATATTAAAAAAATATGCCTTGGAAAAATGGAATGATAATTATGAAATGGTTGTTTATATGATAAACAATCAAGCAGATGCATTAGATGGTTTGATTAATGAATTCAAGAGTAACAATACACACATCCTTTATAAAGCAATTCAAAAATGGAGTTATGAAGGCTATAAATCAAGCAATATCGAAAAATTTGATAAACTTAAAATAGTGAATCTTAAACAGTTATTATCTTTACAATGTAACTGGGAAATGGTTAAATATGAATATGATAATCAGGTGAAAGCTAAAAATGCATTTTAATGAGAAATATAGTTTTCATATTAATTTTATTCCCATTCGTACTATTTGGGCAGAAAAAAGAACCTCAATTGCATTTCTATTATCCTAACGGTAAAATATATAAAGGCAAAGCAAGAACTATTGGAGAATTAAATAAAGAATTTGGATTTAAAACATATGACTTTCTTCCTAAAACAAAAGGGGTTACCGATGTTATGTTTATAAAATATACAGCTATACCTTTATATGTCTTAGCTTTTGATACTATACGGTTTGGAACAATAGACAAAGCAATCAATGAATTTGATCTTAATAAATATATTAATTCTTATGATTTTAAATATGACTTAACCGAAGAAATTAAAAATAAATCTTTTACCTCAATAGACGAAACAATTTATTTTGGAAAGCCGGAAAATTATAGTGTATCATTTAAAAACGGAAAGAAAATAGAAATTTATGATCTACCAAATTATCATATTAAACTTTTCTTTACAAATGGTATTTTATCTAAAATTATTCTAAATAATTAAAGCCTTTATTTTTTAAATTTTTTCCTATCTTTGCAATGACTTTAACGATCAATCAAATGTTATTAACTTTCCTAAATAGAAAAAACCCTCAAGGTTCTCCGCCCCGGCGGAGACGGTCTGATCACCGAGTCGCCTTGAGGGTTTTTTCATTGGAGGAAATAAACAATGTCAAACAACACGGATGTAAAGACCTACACCTTGGTTTTTACCGATTATGAAGAAGAAGTGCCAGCCGGCAGCTTCAAAGAAATCTGCGAGCATATTTTTGGAAAATGCAACCCCAGTAACGAACCGGACACCATCATATAGAATGGAATGCCGGCGTAGCAAACGCTCTCGTGGCCAAAGGCAGAATAAGCGAAACGGAATGTATTGCCTTGTTAAAGATGTCCGATAAATGAGATATTATATTATTAAAAACCCCGTACACTTGTACGGGGTTTTTTGTTGGATTTGGGTGAGCCTATATCACCGGCATTTTCTTTTTAAAGAAATCACTCTCATAGCCCACCAGATTTTTCAGGTATTCATCGGTAACCGAAATATCGGAATGCCCCATTTGATGTTGTATATCTTTTATGTCGGCCCCGGCACGCAACGCCACCACGGCACCTGTATGTTTAAATCCATAGAATTTGTAATCGTGCGGCAATCCGAGCCGCGTACGTACCTTATTAAAATGGTTCCAAAAATAATTCTTACCGATATGCCTTTCATCCGGATGGCCTTTGATAGAAAAAACATAATAATTTTCAGGATAATTAGTAAGTCCATAATCCTTTATCAGCCGCGAAAGAAATTCAGAAGGGATATCAACAGTCCGCGTCTTACCCGGCTTGGTAATATCGCCAGGCAGAGTTATACGTCCGTCATATAAGTCGAGATGACTTATCTGCATATACCGCAACTCTTTGGGCCTGATAAAACAATAGTATTGAAACTGCGCTGCCAGCCACAACTGTGGATCTGTCACTTCAAGTTCCGACTTCAACATAGCCAAAATGCCACGTTTCAAAGGCTTCTGAGGCTTAGTTCGCTCCTTATATTTTTGTATTTCAGCCCATGGCTGCTGTAATAGCCGGCGTTTCTTTTGAGCAAAACGCCAGACACGCTTTAGAACCAACGTATAATTATTTAAAGATTTCCCCGAAAGTTTCCTCTCAGTTATCAGATAGTTGAAAAAAGCTACCGCATTGTTAGAAGTGAAGAAAGAGATATCCACGTCATCCAGATTATTTTCAAGAAGCCAGCCATTAAATATACGCAATTCACTTTGAAATTTCTGCATACTACCATGCACCAACCCCGGTGAAATAGACTCCAGAAACTTAGAAAGATAATAAGGAATAACCTTCTTACTTCGCCGGATTGGTTTTCGCTGCTTATTGATAGCCACATAAGCCAAGGTATCAGACCATATAACACCTTTGTTTTCAAAAGGGCTCCATCCGCGGCGCAGCATGCGGGTATATTTCAATTTAAGCTTATTCGCATTCGCCTGGCACTCATCCAAGGACTTACAATCGCGGAATCCTTTGAAGCGTCTAAACCGCTTCATGCGTCCGGTAAACTCGTCGAATACAGAGAAATATACAAACCAATCAGTGAAAACCCCAGATTTAGGTTTGTAAATTTTAGGTAAGATAATTTCTTTTCGTTTCATAGGCTCAAAATTGATCCCCAACCATGAACCAGAAACATAAATTACAAAAAACTGACAAATAAAAATTGTAAGTTTCTTTCATAAACGCCTTATCAATAGATATTTATAAGGCTTTTGGGTGGAAGATGGGATTTGAACCCACGACCCCTGGAACCACAATCCAGTGCTCTAACCAACTGAGCTACATCCACCATTTCAGGGGCGCA
>QIJM01000442.1 GCA_003232445.1 Paraglaciecola arctica | reverse complement strand
TGATATTTACCCAATCAGAAACAGCCTGATTTTCCACCTCGCTTAGCCCACGGTCTAAACGACTTACCCACTCACAAGCCTGTTGCTGGATGTCTTGTTTGCTACTGAATATTTGAACGTTATTCATTTAATGACTGCTTCACTGTATTTAACTACCGAAGCAGTTTTTTCCTTGTCTGAATTGACTATTTGCTGCAAATACAGAGAACATTGCAACAACCCTTTCGCCACATGCTTTTCAACAGTGCTCTCGCTCAACCCAATATGGTCAGCGATATCTTTTTGACTCATCCCATATACTTTTTTTAATAAAAATACCCGTTTCACCTCAACTGACAAAGTATTTGTGGCTCGGCAAAAGTTTAAAAATCGTTCCTTACTTTCAACCTGACTTTCCAAACTTTTGCTGGTTAAGTCACTAGGCAAATTTTCTAAATCGTCTAAAGACTGGTTTTTTTGCTCGCAAGCTCTTGCAACATGATTGAGCGCAAGATTCCTAGCAGTTTTAAGCATGTAAGTTCGTTCAAACTTGATTTCTCGCTTAAGACCAGCTTCATAACTTTTTATAAAAGTATCTTGTACAATATCCTCAACGTCGTCTGATTTAACAATGCTCGCTATCACCCTCACTAGGTGTGAACGACACTTAAAATAAGTTTGTTCCAAGGTTGGTTTGCGGGTCATTTAACTCTTTTCCAATTTTGTATTACTTGTTTGCTATAAAAGAAGCGTATGGCTCTTTTAACGGGTCTATGTAAATTATCAACGATAAACAATATACATCTTTTAAGTGGTAGTCTCAGAATTTATGACTATAGGCTAGGTTGTTAGATACTTCGAACCATTGACTATAGCACCAGCATTACCAAATGAAGCACTGGCGCACGACCGTTCTCGATCAAGTAGCAATACATCGTGACCTCTTTGTTGCAATGTTAACGCAGTGGCTGCGCCAATCACTCCAGCCCCGATAATGGTTATTTTATGTTTCATGGGCTAGAATATTTTTGTTGTTTTCAAAGAAAATGAAAAACCAAGAGCAAAACCTTAATTTAACACAGAATCTTGGATTTACTGTTGGATTGCTTAAAAAAAACCACTCGATTTTATGCGAGTGGTTGTATAGAAATATAACTTAATTACTTAGTAAGTGAATCTAGCTTGCAAGTACCAAGTCCCGCCATTAAAACCAAATGGGCTTGACTCTGAGTACAATTGACCCAAATCACCTGCACCAGGATTTTCTTGAGGATAGGTATCAAGAAGATTATCTACACCCACAACAAACTCGAGTTGTTCACTGTATTGATAGGCAACTTGTACGTCAATTAATACTTCAGCACCAATTCCGGGAACGCCATTTCCAGTATCATCCCATCCACCGTAATAACTTGCACGTAACAATGTTCTGATATTATCGTGTGTGTGATTCCACGATACGTTGCCTCGTATATTCGGTAGTAAATCTTCAAGTGCTGCAACTCGTCCTGCATTAATAGGATTAACCGTACCCAAGCTATCCACTTCGGTTTTGTTATAGTTAGCCGCAACTGTAATACCAGATTCACCGCCCATAAAATCGAAATTGATGTTACCAACAACATCTATACCCGTAGTAGTGGTATCGAAGCTGTTAGAGAAAAATCTAAATTCTGCTAAGTCATCTAGTCCAATAAAGTTCTGCCGATCGATAACACCTTGCGCATCCAAACTTGTTAGAGCTTCGGATACTGATGCGAAATTAGATCCGGCCGGAGCAGCAAATGTAAGTGCATCAAGAAAGTCTACATTAGCACCAAGCGCAACACGGTTTGTTAACTCAATATTGTAGTAATCAATTGTCCAAACTGTATCTGCCAGGTTAAAGCCAATACCGATTGAAAAGTTTTTAGCATCTTCTGGACCCAGTTCAGGTCGGCCATTTCCTTGACTCTCTATGAAATTAGCGCCTAACTGCCCTGCTGCCGAAGAAAGCGGTAATGTACCTTGGTCGACAAGTACACCTTGAACATTTTGCGTCGTTACATTGGTGATGTTGGCCTGACCCGCTGTTGGAGCATGAAATCCAGTAGAGATTGCCCCACGAATTCGAACGTCATCATTTACATGATAAATACCAGCTACTTTAAAATCGGTGGTGTTTCCAAATTCACTGAAATCCTCAGCTCTAACCGCCGCTTGAAGCGTCAATTTTTCTGTAATGTCAGCTTCAACATCCACATAAAAAGCAGTACTGTCTTGAGAAGCAGATGTGTCTCTAGGGAAACCACCAAAACCATTAGAGCTTGATGAAAAACCTTGACTGGCTAGGGGGCCCAGTGCGAAAGAGGCTGCGTCACCCGCAAAAAGGTCAAACTCTTCTTCTCGGTACTCTGCCCCAAACGCTATACTCAAGTCAGAATCAAAACCCACATCTAAGTCATAGACTAGGTCTAGGTTAAACTGGGTTTCTGTTTGTTGCTGACCACCCGGCACAAAATCTCTTGGAGTGGCAGGACCAAGAGAAGCATTGATAGAATTGCGAATGAAGAAATCTGTTCTGTTCGAGCCTCGTTGAGCACTCACATCGTAACGTAGACCTGTGCCCACGTTGACTTCACCACGAATACCGACAGTAATGGCAGTATCTTCGTTGGTACCACCGAATCTAGGCACAAACCCGCCTGGAATATCAGTAATAAATGAGAAACAATTAGGGTCGGCAGCTATCTGCGCAAGAAAAGTTGGGTCAGGGGTTACATTGCCTGCACCACCAATAGGGATACCTGCAATACATGAACCACCAACACCTAGTCCATCAAGATCACCAACTAATACAGAGTGAACACCGTCATCAGCTGCAAGGCCAGTTAAAGGGTCGACTGTTGGACCTCGGTAAACGCCTCCTCTCTGATTACCTTCAGTAAGGGGGTTACGGTAGAAAAAACCACCGGTTACGGTTCTTTCGCCATAATTACCAAATAGGTAAACTTCTGCTTGTTCATTAATTTCAAATGCCGAGTTGATAAACAACTTAACGTCATCTTCCACATCCGGCTGTCCCCAGTACTGTGGGACATCGCCTGTATAACTATTTATTGCCTGAAAGTCAGCGGCTGGTGCATAACCCGCAGCAATCAGACCGAGACTATCGTCTCTGACAACCGACCTTACAGTGCCTTCAACGTCTCTTATTTCGGCGGTCAGGTTTACAAAACCAGAATCACCAAGGGGTAACCCTGCATTCGCTGCTATTGTATAGTTATTACCGTCACCCTCATAAGTAGAACCATAACGTGCGACTACTTCAAAACCCTCTGACTCATCTTTAAGGATAAAGTTGAGTACACCAGCGATTGCATCTGAACCATATTGTGAAGATGCACCATCTCGTAAAACTTCAACTTGTTTTAATGCCATTGATGGAATTGCAGAAATATCAACCCCTTGAGCACCATCAGAAATACCACCACCAAGGAATGAAATTATCGAACCTCTATGCCGACGTTTTCCATTAACTAATACCAGAACGTTATCTGGAGAAAGACCACGAAGATTTGCCGGTCTTACGATAGTGGCAGCATCACTGATTGGTTGGCTATTGATGTTGAATGAAGGCACTGCGGTACGAAGTAAATCCTGTACATCCGCTGAAGAGTTTTGACGAAAGTCTTCACCGCTTATTATATCTACAGGGACTGGTGAGTCACCGGCCGAACGGTTCGTCATCCTCGTTCCTGTAACAATGATGCTTTCTGTATTAGCATCTTCTGAAGCTTCTTGAGCAAATACAGGAGATACCGATACTACGCTAGCTGCGGCAGAGGCCGCTATGACATAACGAATGTTTTTCGCAAGTTTAGATATTGAAGTTTTCATAGTTGTTTTCCAGCTTAATATTTTTATAATGCTTAATGGCTAAGGCACAAACCTTGAAAAGCCTATTAAGTGCTTTGTGTGTGCTACTCACGCCCGCAAAAAAGAGTGGCGCCACTGGTTTATATACTCGCTACACGTTAAATACAAATGAATTACAGAAAATAAAATATATATTTTTTTTTGATAGAGGATTTTAGCTTTTACTTTGTCTATAGGTACTTATAGAAGGTTTAAGCAGATTTTGCGCGAAAGGAAGGTTAAGTGGGATGTGTTAAAAAAAAAGAGAAGGTGATATTACCCTCTCCAGCAAGGACAATTTAGTTAACGGAAATTCGTTTCACTTTTACTCCAAAGTTTCATCAATAACGACTCAACTGAAAGACTAGCAGCTAAACCTAGTCTCTCAGGCAAACTTTTCTTCATACTATATTTAACCGTGAAAATTTTCTTATTTTCATTGGCTGTCAGTATGTAATCGTCTGATGTTTGGATATCGTCAACTAAACCCAGATCCTTAGCTTTGATGCCATACCAATACTCTCCTGTTGCAACTTGAGCAATATCCAACTCCGGTCTTTGTGATTGTACAAAGTCCTTAAACATGTGATGCACATCTTCAAGCTCAGCTTTGAATTTCTCGCGGCCTTGATCGTTGTTTTCACCAAACATGGTCAAAGTACGTTTAAACTCACCTGCGGTATGCTGTTCAAATTCAATATTACTTTTCTTCAACAATTTATTAAAATTAGGTAACTGTGCAATCACACCTATAGAGCCGATAATGGCAAACTTTGCTGCCAGTATATGGTCGGCAACACAGGCCATCATATAACCACCACTTGCAGCGACTTTATCCACCGATATTGTGAGTTTGATTTTTTTGTCTTTAATCCTTTGTAACTGAGAAGCGGCTAAACCGTAGCCATGTACTACCCCGCCACCACTTTCAAGTCTGACTAACACTTCGTCTTCTGACTTTGCCACACATAAAATAGCCGTGACTTCTTCACGCAGATAATCCACCTCATGGGCGTCCATCGAACCAGAAAAGTCGATAACAAAAAGCTGACCTTTTTTGGGTTCATCAGTATCTTTATTTTTTTGCTCTTTCTTCTTGGCCTTTAAGATCTTCTTTTGTTCTTTATGAAGCTGTTTAAGTTCGTCTTTGCTGAGTAACTCACCTCTTGCAAAATCTGTGATCGACTCTAACTTGTCTGACAATGAACTTATTTCAAGGTGGCCTTTTCCTTGTTTTTGTTTACTGACTAAAGCAATGATACCGCCAAGCACCAAAAGAATAGCCACTACTATTGTTATCGCTTTAGCGATAAATAATCCGTATTCGTATAAAAATTCCAATCGAGTTTACTCCTAAAAACTGTTTCGCCAGATATGGGGATAAAAAAGCAAAAAAAAAGCCAAGCTGTAAAACTTGGCTTTGTATTTTTACTGGTTATACCAATCCATCCTAACAATTAGCCACTCAGAGAGCACCAGCGACTTTCAATCGAGGCGTAGTCCTGTAGGAATGGCCGCTCCCTTTC
>QIJM01000491.1 GCA_003232445.1 Paraglaciecola arctica | reverse complement strand
TTAGTTCCTCCATCTTACTAATGGTTTGGCGGTCAAGCACATCCTGAGCATCTACCCCATAGGCTGTAGCTGCCCAAATCATGGAAAAGAAGCAAGTTAACAATTTTATTGGGATGTGCATTTCATCTTCCTTAAAAGCTAACGGCTAAGCTCAGCTGACGGGCAACACAGAGCAGAGCGAAGCGGCGCGGCGTGTTGACCGGTCAGATGCAGCGCATTGTTAGGCTTTATTACCATGACACTTTTTGTTTATTTTGACCGATTAGTAAGAAACTACTTGTAGATTTACACTCTGGACTGCAACCGTAACCCCACCCATTATTAAAAATATAAATAGTGTGAGTGTTATCATTGTTATTTACAGCGATAATTTCTAACGCTTTGAGGTCAGATTGTTCTTTATCATCAAACATGCTACCAACAACCGACCATTTGTTTTTTGATTTGTCTGTGTTTAGCTCATGAACTGTAATGCTTTTAAAATAAGAATTATTGTTAACTTCAGTTGGATTGGTTTTTGCCCATTGTGAGGGGAAGAAAACAGGAGAAAATCCGCCAGGACGTGTCCAGAGCCAGCCTTTTACAGGATGTATGAGGTGACCATATTTGGAACAGATAATATGCACTAGCTTATTGGCTGGTTTGGGGATAGATAGCTTTGCTTCTTTTGGCGATGTGTCACACGAAATTTCAATGCCCTCAGCATGTGCGCCTGAAAACGAAATAAAGAAAAATAGTATTGCTGCAATGGATTTCATGATATTTCCTTATGTGACCCTAACATTTAGTATAAGGCATTATTGCCTATCTACCCGTTAACATACCCCCTTAACTGTCAAGTTAACAGGTTTTAAACGAGCCATGTCAATTTGACTTTATATCCGTATTATATGGATAATCTGCCATTTATTTAATTAACCTGAATACAAATCAATTTTAGCCATCGAAAGGCAAGTTCTAAATGCTATTTAGCAATTAGCAAACACTTTAATATCAAAGTCGGTGGTGAACTGTTGCAAGTTGTCCACTAACTTCTGCCTCTTCTCTGCAGTTGCTGACCAATAATAAGGTGTCATCATCAACAGGCTTTCCCTTTGCGGGGGTTCGGTGAGCTGAATAACAAAACTTAAATTGAGTTGCTGTACTAGAGCAAATCCTTCGGGTGTGACTTGAACCGCTTTGTGTTCAGTGGGTTTGTCATATAAGGCCTGCTTAAATTCATATAAATGATTGGCCGCTGGATTGACTGTTATCCATATTCCGCTGGACTTTAATACACGATGAATTTCAAATTCGCTGCTGGGTGCGAAGATTTGTAATACAGTGTCCTGACTATCATTTTCTAATGGTAATTGAAAAGTGCTGGCAACAGCAAAGTGATTTTTAGGGTACTTCTTAGCGGCTTTTTGCACTGCAAATTTAGAAATATCCAACCCACTAAACTCAATTTGAATGTCTGCTTGGTTGCAAGACTGGCTCACCTGGCTCATGTAATAACCTTCACCGCAGCCAGCATCAAAAAAACTCACCTCAGTTTGGTCTGTAAGCGTTGCAAGGTGTTGATTAAAAATTTCGGAAATAGAATCTGCCAAAGGCTGGTAATGCCCCTGGTCTAAAAAAGCACGGCGCCCATTGACCATTTGTTTGTTGTCGCCGGGCTGTTTACTGCTTTTATGCTGAGCTAAGAGTAAGTTTACATAGCCCTCTTTGGCGACATCATAACTGTGGCCATTTTCACATTGCCAAACTCGATCATCTAATGCTAAGAGACACTGGCAGGAAGGGCATATCCATGGTGATAACACGCTACTCATAAACCTTATTATCTAATCCTTAATTCAATATAAAGAGTGTAACGCAGCTTACGCCCAAATTATCTCTGCTTTTCCACCACTCAAGCGCTATTATGTTTTTGAACTCATCCAACTAAATCACTGAAGGTCAAATTCGATGCTTAAAATATGTTCCTTAGTTTTACTGATTTTATTGTCCATTCAGACTAAAGCCAATCAATGCAAAAGTGACCAAGTAAAGTTACAGGTTTTAGGCTCTGGCGGCCCAGAACTTGACGATGGGCGACATTCTAGCGGTTATTTAATTTGGTATCAGAACAAGGCTCGAGTACTCATAGATGCAGGCGCTGGTTCAAGTGTTGAATATGGGCAAAGTGGTGCACAGTTTGAAGACTTACAAGGTATTCTACTGACCCATCTACATGTTGATCACAGTGCTGATTTACCCGCGTTTATTAAAGGTAGCTATTTTACTTCGAGAAGTTCTGATTTAGGTTTATATGGGCCTGCAGCAAATGATCTCATGCCATCCACTAGTGATTACCTGCAACGATCAATGGGCGACAAAGGTGCTTTTGCGTATCTAAAAGGTTATGTGAATAAACGCGCTAACGCTGACTACAAAGTTGTTGCAACCGATGTTCCACTGGTAAAGGGACAAACATCCACCTATACCCTTGGAAACGACATCACAGCCAAGGCCACCTTCGTACACCATGGGCCTGTGGCCGCCGTCGCTTGGCGAGTTGAACTGGCCGGTTGCAGTATTGTATTTTCTGGCGATATGAGTAATCAGTTTAACGTGCTTAGCTCATTCGCGAGTGAGGCCGATATATTAGTAGCCAATAATGCTATACCCGATAATGCTTCTGGCGCAGCACTTAATCTACATATGACGCCATCGACAATAGCCAAAATAGCTAAACAGGCAAAGGTCAAACAACTTGTGTTATCACATTTTATGCAACGTACCTTAACCATTCAAAAAGAAACTCAAGGCATTATTCGCCAAAAGTATCGAGGCCCAATACACCTTGCGATCGATGGCATGATTGTTAGTTTGTAGGCTTTTAATTACTCGATTGTATTGCCATTAACTTACCGGTAATGGCTCTTAACCCTTCACTGTGTGCTATCCCGCTAAAACCTTCAGTTTGGAAAAAGTATTTAACTCACTTGAAACTTGATACACCAAACCAGCCTACAACTCTTGGATTTACTTACTTTGCGAACATTTTCGAACTAAGAAGTGGTACCTCGAACCGCCACTCCCGAAGAAACCAGATTTTGAATCTAGCGTGTCTACCAATTCCACCACACTGGCTTTGCAAATACTTGAAGGGTTGAATCAACTAATCTCCAAGAGGCGAGCATTATAGCGAGCAGCGCCTCCCTTGCAAGTATTTTGTGACATTATACTGACTCATTGCTGACTTTTTAATCAGCCATGTCACGAGCAAGCTTTTGCACAGCATTTATACCAATCCATCCTAACAATTAGCCACTCAGCGAGATTTAAAGGATGGATTGGTATTAGTCAGAAAATTGCCTAATCATGGCACTTAAAGTTTCTTTTGCATCGCCAAAGATCATACGGGTGTTAGGCTTAAAGAATAACGGATTATCCACCCCTGCAAAGCCTGATGCCATGCCGCGTTTTAATACAAAAACGTTTTTGGCTAAATCAGCATTGATGACCGGCATGCCGTAAATGGGGCTGCCTTTCATTTCTCGGGCGGCTGGGTTAACCACGTCATTTGCACCGATAACCATGGCAACATCGAAGTTTTCAATACGTTTGTTTATTTCGTCCATTTCAAATAATTGCTCGTAAGACACATCGGCTTCGGCTAACAACACATTCATGTGCCCGGGCATCCGCCCCGCTACTGGGTGAATGGCATAGGCGACTTCTGCGCCATTACCTTCTAACAATTTTTGTAGTTCTTTCATGGCGTGTTGTGCTTGGGCAACGGCCATGCCGTAACCGGGGATCACAACGACAGATTGCGCTGCTTCTAATACGTAATAAGCATCTTCTGCAGATAAAGGTTTTACTTCACCTTCGATCACCATTTCGTTTTTCACCACTGGCATGAAACCGCTAAACAGGACGTTGCTCAAAGAACGGTTCATGGCTTTGCACATGATACTGGTGAGGATAATACCGCTGGCACCTACCAACGAACCGGCCACTATCAGGATGTTGTTATGCAAAGCAAAACCGGCTGCACAGGCGGCGAGTCCGGAGTAGGAGTTTAGCAATGAAATAACCACTGGCATATCGGCGCCACCTATTGGTAATACCAACATCATGCCAAATAGCAGTGCCAACCCTATGCTGATGTACACAACCACTGTCATGCCTGGAGATAATTCCGGTTGAGCGACAAACAAATAACCTGTGAAAATAATGGCCGTAACTAACAGTAAATTAAATACCACTTGCCCGCTAAACGTTATCGACCTGCCGGTGATCCGCTCACTGAGTTTTGCCCACGCAATCAAACTTCCAGAGAAAGTAACACCGCCAATCAACAAGGCCAAGAATGTGACTATCAGTACAAAATGAGATAGTTGACTGTTCCCTTCTATGGTCGACCATGCAACAAATAAACTGGCTAGGCCACCAATGCCGTTTAACAAAGACACCAATTCAGGCATAGAGGTCATGACTATCAGACGGGCGGCAAATATTCCTACTATGCTGCCTGCAATCATGGCGATGGCGATGAGTTCGAAGTTAACAATTTGCTTATCAAATAAGGTGACGACTATTGCCAACAACATCGCGATAGAAGATAAGGCATTACCTTTGCGCGCTGATGATGGGTGCCCTAGAAACTTTAAGCCCAAAATAAATAGGCCGGCAGCAAGTACATATGTGAAGTTAATCACTAGAGCTGTAGTTGAAATTACATCCGTTGAAGTTACATCTATCATTTAAACACCTACTGCTTTTTCTTAAACATCGCGAGCATGCGATCTGTGACTAAATAACCACCTATTACGTTGATAGTGGCCAAAAACACCGCGAACGCACCAAGGTAAGCCGCATACTCTCCCATACCGTCATTACCGGCTAATGCGAGTGCACCCACAACTGTGACACCAGAGATTGCATTTGCCCCAGACATTAAAGGTGTATGCAGGGTTGCGGGTACCTTTTGGATAAGTTCAAAGCCTACAAATACCGACAGTATTAAAATAAAAAGTAAATAAACGCCGTCCATTATGCTTTCGCTCCTTGGTTGGTCTGGTCTGGATTTGATGCATAAAAAGCGTTAATCATGCTGTTTGTTACCAGCCCTTGATGAGTAATGATGCAGCCAGACTGTACTTCGTCTTCAAAATCTAAGATAAATTTATTGTCTTCGAGCGACCAAAACTCACTGATTAAACTATGCAGGTTGTTGGCATACATTTGCGTGGCATGTTTGGCGACACCATTGGCCCAATTGCCTGTGCCAATAATACTTACACCTGACTGGATAACTACTTCAGATGCTACCGAACCTTGCACATTGCCACCACTTTCAGCCGCCATATCAACGATCACACTACCCGGTTTCATGCTGGCAATCGTTTGGGCATCAATCAGCATGGGCGGTTTGCGACCAAATAACTGCGCAGTGGTAATAACAATGTCAGAGTCTGCAATACACTTTGCTTGCTCACGTTGCTGAATTTGCATTTGCTCTGGGGTGAGCGCCTGAGCGTAACCTTGACCTGTTTCGCCTGTCTGGCCTAAATCAATGTCTAAAAACTTAGCGCCCAATGATTGCACTTGTTCGGCCACTACGCTTCGGGTGTCGAAAGCCGTGACGCTTGCGCCTAAACGCTTGGCAGTAGCAATGGCTTGCAGACCCGCCACGCCAGCGCCGATAACAAAGACCTTGGAGGGTTTCAATGTACCTGCTGGTGTCATCATCATAGGTAAAACACTGTCAAGCTGATTCACCGCTTTCATGACCATCACATAGCCAGCCAAACTGGCCTGCGAACTAAGGGCATCCATTTTTTGGCAGCGACTAATACGCGGGATCATTTCCATGCTAATGCTAGTAATATTCTTATCACACAAACTTTCAACAAAGCCCTTCTCATTAAATGGGTCTAGGTAACTGACGATAAGCGCGTTGAGTTTTAAGTGTCTCAGGTCATCTGTGCTGAGTTTGTGTAAACTAGGCACAATGTCAGCATTTGCTAAGAGCTCACTGCGACTTGCAACAATTTCTGCCCCAGCCGCTGCATATTCTTCATCACTTACATGGATATGCTTACCGATACCGGTTTGCACATGCACAGTGGCACCCAATAATTTGTATGCCTTAACGTTGACTGGTAACACGGCACAACGCTTTTCCTGTGGTTTAAGCTCAGCAGAGAACCCGAGAATTGTCATAAAAACCTCAAAATTTTATGTACTTAAATAAATATGGCTTATTTAAGAATAGAATGTGAATTCTATAGTATTTATACTCAATATGATATTGCATGGTCTTTTAGCGAGCGAATGAAAAAAGAACCACTGTGTTGTATAGCTGGATCAAAATAAATTATCTCTCTACCTTGCTTCTTGTATTCTGATATTCTGTCAACCAATTATTTATCATTGGTAATACCAATGGCAGCTTTGAAATTTGACCGGTGTAAATTCTATGTTCTCTGTCGTTCCGCAACCTAAGGAAGGCTTGGGATATTCTCATAAGCGTACAGACATACAATTATCAACACTCCTACTGATCATGGATGATCAGAATTTTATTATTAATAAAATTTAGACCTCTCAAAGTTTATATTATGCCGATTTTACTGATAACATCTGGTTTATTTTTCAAGGCTTATTGTGAAATCTACACACCCACAACACTCCCGAGCAAGTTTCTTTCGCAGACTAGCCGCCATGATATATGACGTATTAGTCGCTGTCGCAGTAGGCATGTGTGCCGCTATGGTAATGTTGATTGCGATGTTGTTATTAGTAGAAAACAATATACTGGGCAATCAAGGTCATGAGCACTTTAGTGATCTAATACAACACTCTTTGAGCTATCAACTTACCTTGCAAGTTTGGGTCGCATTATGGGTTGTGGGCTTTTTTCTTTGGTTTTGGCGTAATGGCGGTCAAACTATAGGTATGAGAGCTTGGCGTCTGCGCTTATTTAGCACTAGTGATAAACCTTTTGGTTATAGACGAGCATTTTTGCGTCTAATCTGTTCATTGGGCGGGGTAGGGACATTGTTGGTGTTATTCGATTTTAAGTCAAAACAATCATTGCAAGATAGGATAGCCAGCACTGAAATTTTGGTGCTAAGCAAGGAAGATAACCATCACGAAGCGTGGAAAAAGATACAAGAATAACTAACCTTTTCTTTGCAGCAAATACATAGAAAAAGTAGCAAAAACCAAACTAGGCAAGGATGCCCCCAAAAACGGCGGAAGTTGATAAACCAAACTTAAAGCACCAAAGACTTCGTTGCTCACAAAAAAGCCAAAACCTGTTAACACCCCTAATATCACCCGTGCGCCCATAGTGACACTGCGCAGTGGGCCAAAAATAAAAGACAGTGCCATTAATAACATGACTCCTACAGACAAAGGTTGTAGCACTTTTCGCCAAAGGGCTAACTCGTATCGACTAGGATCTAGACTGTTATTATTGCGATAGTTTACGTATTCAACTAAGCCCCGAATCGATAGAGCTTCGGGTTTGACCGTCACGACACCTAATTTATCTGGAGTGAGTGTTGACAACCATACACCGCGTTCAAGTTGTTCATAACGAATTCTTTGGTCGCCTATAAAGGTATATTTAACTTGCTCTAATTCCCAGCCATTCTCGCTATAATTCGCTTTTAAAGCACTGGTGATTTGTCTTAGTACTAGATCCTCATCGAACTCGTATACGTTCACTTTGCGCAAAGTATTGGTATCGACCACTTCACCAATGCTAACGAAGTTATCCCCATCTTTTGCCCAGGTTATTTTGTCAGAAGAAAATAAGCTACCGCCAGAAATCGCCTGAGTACGAATTTCCTTGGCTTTTGTTTCTGTGACAGGGGCGACCCATTCACCTATCGACATCACAAATAGCACCATCAACAAAGCTGATTTCATGGCAGAGGTAATAATATTCCAACGACTTTGCCCCGCTGCTTGCATCACAACTAATTCGCTGTTACTCGCCAAAATCCCCATGCCTATTAACCCACCAATCAAGGTGGCCATAGGGAAAAATTGCTCTAACTCTCTGGGTAAGCTAAGCAAAACATACACCGCAGCAACAGTCATATCATAACTGCCACGCCCTACCTGTTTCATTTGTTCGATAAATTTAATTAAGGCGCTCAAGCCAACCAGTACACTCAAACTCAGTGCAGTTGTCGCCAACAATGTCTTAGCAATATATACATCCAGTATTTTAAACACGGGCATCCCCTTTTAATCGAGCGCGCAGTTTTACGCCGAAAGTCCGACCTTTAAGTAATAATGCTACGCCGATAGATAACAACACTGCATGCACCCACCATAACCCTAGTTGCTGAGGTATATTGCCATCTTCTAAGGCTTTTCGACCCGCCATTAGCAGCATAAAGTAGCCAAGATATAACATCAGTGCAGGAAACATTTTTCCGAAGCGACCCTGCCTAGGATCAGCGGCACTGAGGGGCACCGCAATCAGCACTAAAAA
>QIJM01000190.1 GCA_003232445.1 Paraglaciecola arctica | reverse complement strand
GAACACCCAGGAATATTTCACCCAGAACCCGGCGCACCACATCCGAACCTCTTGATTTATCCAGAGTAAAATACGCCGACCTGTCGGTTCCAAACACCCATAACCACCAGGGCTTCCCTCTGACTCGCCAACCTGTTTCATCGGCAAACAACGTGACGCCTATGTTCACATCTTGCAAAATTTCATCATGAATGGGCTTCATGATGTTAGCCACCAAAATCACATGTCTGGAGAGACCCGAGGTCGATAATTTGAATCCGTAAAAAGAATCAAAGTAGTCCATAATTTTAGTAAAGGGCAAACACAAAACCACCCATAAATAACACATCAACACCGTTGCATTGAGCCCCATGTCTGCACCCGGCAAAGCACGCATCGATTTGGCTGTATTGACTTGTTGACAGGTGTTGCAGTACTTTTTTTCTTGAATGACTTTGATTAACGCTGTTTCTTCAGGAGGTTCAGGGATATCTTCAATAATACGTTCGTTGTTCGTACTCAGTGGTGCTTTATTTTTTAAGCTTTTACCACAAATATCACAAGTATCCACTTTAGCAATTTCAGTTTTCTCTGGTTCACGTAATTTTGCTTTATTGCCCGCACCTTTTCTGGCCTTTCTTTTTCGCGACTGCTTTTTTGAGTCGGTTGTGGCTGAGGTGGGTGTTTGTTTGTCTTCCCATTCAGCCTGTTTTGATGAGGGTTTATTAGCGGCCTTGTTAACGTTTTCTATTTTATTCTTTTGTAATTGCGCTTTAAGTTCAGCGTTCTCTTGTTTAAGTACATCATAGCGCACAGCAAGATTTTTAAAATCTTTCTGTAGTTTCATCAGTGAGCCCAATAGTTGACTTTTGGTTAGGCCTGAGAAAAACTGCTTTGTTTTTGATAAAATAGACGTTAACGTCATGAGTATGGTAAATATTATAATTTTTAAAGTAACGTTATTTTATGTTGATGGCCGATTTTTTTCAAGTATCGGCTGTTTTTCTCTGAAATCAGTTTAAACTTACCTATAAATCTATTGCTTTTTTAGCGCCTGAATGCAGGCCACACAGAACTCTGATAACTTGCACCACCACTCTAATCATGCCTTTATTCTGAGTAGTCCCCGTCGGTAGCACAACCACTCTACCGGCAACTTGCCGAGTATTTTCTAACATTAATCCCGCATGAGGATACAACTCACTATATGGCTTCATATTATGACAACCAGGCCAAAAATATTTTCGTGCCAAAATATTCTCTGCATGTAAAGCCTCAATAATCTGATCTCTGGTAACTACGCAGTCACCAGCAACCTCCATCACCACATATTGATAATTATTGTGCTCTGACTCATCGAAGGTAAGTAAGCTGATACCAGGTAGGTTCGACAGCTCTTTTTGGTAAATTTGATAGTTTCGATAATTGGCTTCAATAACATTATCAATAGCATCCAGATTAACCAATCCCATTGCCGCAGCAACTTCAATCATTTTTCCATTAGTACCAGGATGAATAACATTATCCATACCTGAAAAACCAAAGTTGCGCATCAACCGCATGGTTTCAGCAAGCTCATCATTATTAGTAAGAACCGCCCCTCCCTCAAAGGTATTAAAAAATTTGGTGGCATGAAAACTTAATACTTCACAAACCCCAAAGTTGCCAATCATTGTGCCCTTGTGTGAACAGCCAAAAGCATGCGCCGCATCAAACATCAGTTTAAGACCATGCTCATCAGCTATCTCTTGCAACGCTTCGACAGGTGAACCACGCCCCCAAAGGTGAACACCAATAATGCCGGTGGTACGCAGTGTAATCATACGACACACAGCTTCGGGGTCAAGGGTGTGAGTCACTGGATCGATATCAGCAAATACTGGCGTAATAGCCTGCCAGTGCAAGGCATGAGCTGTAGCGATAAAGGTATAGGAGGGGATAATAACCTCGCCCTCTAGGCCCAACGCACGAATAGCTATCTCAAGTGCGACCGTGCCATTACACATGGCAATGCAATGTTTAACATTGTGATAATTCGCCACTCGCTGCTCAAACTCTTGAACCATTGGGCCATTGTTACTCAACCAACGACGGTCAAATATTTCTCCGGCATACTTAAGAAAATCTTCGCGGCTGCCAATATTTGGACGACCCACATGCAAGGGCTGATCAAATGCTGGATCAGCACCGTTAATTGCTAAGTCTTTAGGGATTTCTATTATTTTCATTGTGTAATTATAATTTTACATCTGTGCTAAAGGTATATGCGGTACTATTTAAAATAATTTGTATTCAACCATTTTTTGTAACTGCCATCCATCACACCATGCCACCAACCCTCATTATCAAAATACCACTGAACGGTCTTTCTAACCCCCCGTCTCAAAAATTTCTTCAGGCTTATAACGCAATTCTTTGCTTATTTTTGTCGCATCAATTGCATACCGTCGATCATGGCTCAATCTGTCAGTTACGTGAACAAGTTAGATTGTTGTGTGGCGCACCAAGGGGAAAAGGGACGCTACCCTTTTATTGAATAGAAATTGGGGCTTTTTTAGTAACATTTCATTAAATCAGCTTCAAGATACAAGTTTCAAGGTGCAAGTTATAATCTACAGGTTGCAAGTTTCGAGCTACAAATCCGGCTCCTCAGCAGAGTTCTTATTTCTGGAGAGTGCTCGTGCTTCGGCAGGTTCAATATTGAATTCTATTTCAGTAGCTACAGCAGACACAAATGAGGTTGCTTTCTCTAATATTTCACTAGCTATATCTAATAGCATTTCCTCATCCGCAATGTAGTCAGCGTATCAGCGTTGCTCCTCAATCTTGTTGAAATCCCGTCCCAATTGCTTGGCAAACGCACCAGACTGAACGAAACAACTGGAAAACTTACCGATCAAGGCAGAGTGGGTTTTTGGAATATCCTCGTCTTTATCCAGCAATGCCGCCCGAGCCGTATAGAACATGGCGTAATAGCTTCTGTTGACTGAGGCTGCACCATCTCCAGCATCTAAATCCACTTTGGCCGTTTTAAGCGCCCAAAGCGCCTTCCGCATTTCGTGCTGCATTATACGCGCACCCCTTCCATCTGTATGTTTTTTTTACGAGACGCGCTGCCCTGTATTTGTCCGGAGCCGCCAAACTAGCTTCTTCGAATACCCAAGGCTCGACCCGGATCCCCTTCTCCATCCAAATCCAAATGTCGTAAGCATCGTCACATATCGCCACTTGCTCCCGGATCGGCTCAGAAACGTGATCAAGAAATACCACTACATCAGCGTCGCTATCCTGTCTGAAGTCACCCCCTGAAAAAAGAAAGATTGACTTTAAACGTATACCATATCTCCTTTCGAGGCGCATTCTGAATGCGTCAAGCACTTGTTTCGTATCTTGGTCTATATTCAGTATCTGCCATACCATACCTTGCCTCAGACTCGATTGATCCCGCACTTTTAAATTAACCTGCATATTTATCATACCTATTCACCACAGAGAAACCATCACTTTCACCACAAAAAACACGCAAATGGAACCAAAAAATACATTTACAATAATTGGTCTCGTAGTCATGATCCACGTAGTTTCGGGCCATCCAGCAACGTTGCCATATTTCTATTAACAAGATCTGGCGGTTTACCAGGCATTGGTCAGCCCCCTTCTGCAGAAATTTGATATATTCTGCACACAGTCGGCCCCAGCAATCGCAATATTTTTAGTCGAAGATCATTCAGTCTATCGACGGCTATTGTTATCGTATTGTTGATGTGCTGCTTAATGTAGTGAATGCCTTCAAATATTTGAAAAATCCAGCGCAATGTTGGGCGCTGAACGGGCTGGTTTATCTGGTTGGGAATCGTTTCTTTCTCTGCCTCCAGGTTTTTTCGAATACGCCTTTGGGTCATTGAATAAACGAAAAGAGATAATGTCATTATCATCAGTAATGCTTCAATTCGGGAAGATTTTTTAAGAAAAAGTGATGACACAAAGAACAGCGGGTCCTTTAAAAATCGAAACCCGCCTTCAACATTTGATTGGCTTTTATAACCTTGAAACACCTCAATATCGGCCAGTTCACTTGCGTTGATATTGGTTCCTATCACAAAGCAGGCGTTATGTTGAGCTTGGGTCTCGATGATCTCTTTATCAACGCGATACGTTGCATGAATTTGCCATAGAACACCGACTGCTTTCGTTGTTTTGCTGGGTCTACCTTTCTTGCGATAACGTTTGTGTTGCGTCAATGAAACGTCATCTATCAGATGATAGTTTCCACGTCTTTGTTGCTTCATTTAATGCGTTTTGTGCGACGACTTTTGATTGAAAACGTTCCGCTTGCAGATGAAATAATATTTGTTTAATTTGACTAGCTTCCTTTTCTTGTCGACGAGTTAACGTCGATCTCGCGCGACTGAGCGCTGCTTGCGAATGAATGACAAGCCAACGTTGCGTCATCTCGTAGTGGCATAAATCAAAATGCTGATAGCGATTACCTTTGTCCATATCAATCCATTGTTGGGGATCTAATAGGGCTTGATCAATAACATCGCCTTCAAGTTTAAGGGTGCCGGGAATGCGCGTAATAAAAGGAATTTGAGCGAGCGTGTCTTTCGCCTTTTTATGGTAAAGCTTGCTATCCGCAACCAAATATCTTGGCGCTTCGCTGGCTTTAAACTCATCGATGAGGCTGGCAGCGCGTTGTTCAAAGATAACATTGTCTGAGCCATTACCATCCCAACTTTTACTCACAAAGGGCACGCCGCCATCTTGAGAAACCATCAATTCCAACATCACCTGTTTCAGGTCAGGCCGATGATCTTTGGAGTGCTCCTGAGTGATGTGAATGGTGGTTTTATTTTCTTCTGTCGAATACTCACCATTCAGAGAAAAGCTGGTTGAATCGAGCGAGTTGAAACGTTGATCCACTTTTTCCTGACGGCAACCGAAGGTGGCTACCGTGCTAAACAATAACTCACAGCCATAATCAAAAACCTTGTCTAGGCTACGACCTAATTTATAGCGGTTAAAGTGGCTTGCGTTAACGCCTTCACGAAATAATGCCGCCATAGGTAGATTTTCAAAGAACTGGGGCGTTAGAACCAATGGTCGATTGGAAAACCCTAAACCATTAATAATCATGGCCTTTACTGCTTCACCTGTTGATACTTCCTCTTGAGGGTCGGCGTCGATTTGCCCGTCAATAATTTCAACGATCTTTAGTTCATCGATGATACCGGCAACGATACCATGATGATCAAGGCATTCGATTTGAATTGAATCCATGCTTTTCCTTTGCAGTCCTTTGCGACAAAAGAAAAAGAGTACTACAATTAACATCAGTGTTCCACTATTTTTTCTACCGGTGAGACTAATCGAGCGATAAGAGCGTCCATAATCCACACCAAGGATTTTCCAGTCACTATTGCATTTTGAACAGCCCGAATCGTATATGAGCTAATGCGTACG
>QIJM01000321.1 GCA_003232445.1 Paraglaciecola arctica | reverse complement strand
ATGCCGATGCTTTAGGGATCGTTTACCAAGGTGTATTTCAGTGCATCACGCTGAATGTACATTCTAGCCTTGAGGCCGTCGGGTTAACGGCTGCGGTGTCTTCTGCATTAGCCAATCAAGGTATCAGTGCCAATGTGGTTGCGGCTTATTATCACGATCATATATTTGTGCCCATTGCTAAAGCAAACCAAGCTTTGTCCTGTCTTCTAAAGTTGGCCAGGGATTGTGAATAAGAGGTAATGAAAAAAAGCCAACTGCATTTGAACAATTAGCCACTGTCATGAAGAAATATGCCGCCAAGAGTGTTGGGAATAAGTTGAATTCAACCTAGGTGATCGACATAATCCTGCTACACAAAATGTTATCAAGAGCAACCACATGACACCCACTAACCCATACCCAATTGGTCAACCGGGACAAAAATGGCAGGATGATGAAAAAGCTCAGTGGTTGGCTATGCAAAATGTTAAACGCTCTTATGCTGATGATGTGCTGAGTCAATTGGATGCATTGGCTAGCCAGTTTGATATAGAAGAATATGCAAAGTTGGATTACGCATCAGGTCAGTTTCCGCTGTTTGCTCTAGGCAGTTTAACGTGGGATAAAGCTAAACCTAACGTGTTAATAACCGGTGGTGTACATGGTTATGAAACCAGCGGTGTACATGGTGCGTTGCGTTTTGCTGCATCCGCAGCACAGGATTATCACGATAGATTTAACCTTATAATAGTGCCCTGTGTCAGCCCTTGGGGCTATGAAACCATTAACCGATGGGATCCAGATGCCATCGACCCGAATCGCTCGTTTTATCTAAATAGTCCTGCACAAGGATCTGCTGCTTTGATGAAGTTGGTGACAGGTTTAGATTTTCTCATGCACATCGACTTACATGAAACCACAGATACAGACAACTCTGAATTTAGACCTGCTTTGGCTGCAAGAGATGCGGTAGAGTATAAAGAATGGGCAATCCCCGATGGTTTTTATACAGTGGGCGATACCTTAAACCCTTGCCCTGAATTTCAAAAAGCCATTATTCAGACGGTTGAAAAAGTCACGCATATCGCCCCTGCAGATGAGGACGGTAGGATCATTGGAGAACTTTTACAGCAAAAGGGTGTGATTAACTATGCCACTAAAGCTTTAGGTTTATGTGCAGGATTAACCAATGCCAAGTTTGTGAGTACCACAGAGGTGTACCCTGATAGTCCAAAAGTGGATGCTGCAAACTGCATACAAGCCCAAGTCGCTGCTATAACGGGAGCGTTAGATTTTGTTAACAGAAATTTTTTGAAAGAGCACAATTAGCCAATCGATTTTTAAACGAACTCAAACACTGGACAGTGGCAGAGGTGAAAGCCAAATTATTTCATGGTTCACTTCACTAAAAATAGCTTAACGATAAGATATTGCAGAAATATCACAAAAGGTAAACAAAATTGTTGCCTGTGGTTTTTCCATCGGCAGACACATAGGCTTACAAACTGGCACTAAACTTATCGGTATTACTTTGGTCATACACCCCGCTGCTTATACAAGGATTAAACTATGAATATCAAAACCTCATTCAATCAATTAATAAAAGAAAACTGGGCATTTTTACTGTTTGCCTTAGTGTTATTTGCTTCACGCAGCAGCTTTGCTGATTGGTATCTGGTTCCTACCGGCTCTATGTTGCCAACCATACTAGAAGGAGACAGGATTTTTGTAGATAAGATGGCCTACCGCTTAGAAGTGCCCTTTACTGATATCGAAATTATGCAAACTGGTCAGCCAAAACGAGGCGACATAGTGGTGTTTAACTCGGAAAAAGCCAGTAATAGATTGGTTAAGAGGCTGATTGGTGTACCCGGCGATAGGATAGCTATGCTTGATAACAAACTGATTATTAATGGCGAAAAAATCACCTACGAGGACAACGAAAATGAACTTCTTAAAACGGAGTATCTAGGTAACGTAGCGTATATCGTACAATTTATGCCTGCGGCTGAAGCGAGAGATAACTTTGCTGAAGTCATTGTGCCAGAAGGGCATTATTTGGTTTTGGGTGATAACAGAAACAATAGCGCAGATTCTAGATATTATGGATTTGTACCCGCCATTGAGATCCAAGGTAAGGTAAATAAAGTGTTGGTATCTCTTGATCCCGAAAATTACTATTTACCTCGTAAAGAAAGATTCAATGAACCGTTGATTTAACCTTAATATTCTAAGATTATTTTGCAGAACTGCGAGAAACAAAAAAATCGAATTCTGCTGGAGGCGACTGAAAATTTGGCGTCTTCACATTATGCAAAATTTCTGTTTGGTCATGAATTCAATAAAAAATGAAAATAGTGATTGAACAGTACATCAGGCATAAACCTTAGCTCATCAGTTCTTTCTATTTTTACGTGCTCTTTGCTAGTTGTTCACTGTTAGTTTCATAGCGTACTTTTTGACCTGTTTTCAGGCGTTCAGCTCCACGCACTACTACCGGGGATTCAATGTCTATTTCGCCAAATACTTCAATATGGTCGCCTGCTCCGATGCCTGTTTTTACTGCAACTTGCTGAGCCAAATCTTCGCTATCTATTTGGTAAATGAACGCGCCGGATTTTCTCAGTACCAGAGCATCTCGGGGAACGATAGTTGCCTTGTGAGGTTCACTATGCGGCAATGCTACTCGGACCGCACTTCCAATAGCAAAATCGCCGCTGTTTAACTCGACTCTTACCTCCATCATGCGCGAACGGGCATTACCTACAGGCACAATTGCACGTATTTTCTGAATTCGTTCTAGCTGTTTGCTTTTCACCTGAACATTTCCACCTTTGTGAATAAAAGGCACAACCGATAAAGGGGCTCTAATACTTGCTTCAATGTTGGATGTGTCCACTATACGGATCAGGTCTTGGCCGATACTGGTGTATTCACCTGGGCTTTGTCTTCTTTGTGCCACTAACGATTTAAAAGGCGCCTTAACCTCGCTTTGAGAAATTTGGTGTGCAGTTAACTTTCGACTAATTTGAGCCTGTGCAAGTTCCTGCCTGGCAATTTCGAGGTCGGATAACACCTCATCAAGCTGATCTTTCGAACTGTTCTGTTGTGCTGCCATGGCGGTAAAACGTTGCTGTTTACGTTCCAACAGGTTAACTCTGGCAAGCCATGCTGCTATATTGGCTGTGTTTTGTGCATAGTTAAGCTGCAACATATGATCATCAAGTTTAGCCAATACATCCCCCGCTTCTACCAAATCACCCACTTCAGCCATCCAGGTAATCCTCCCGGCTACTTCTGAGGCTATATTCGAGTCGGTGCGACTCACCACTGTACCTGGCACCCATATTTGTTCGGCAATTTGTTCTGATTTTACCGCTCGGATCTCTACCAGGGTTGCAGGTGGCTCGGCTGCTTCGTCCTGAGCAATCAGTGGCACACTGAAAAACACCAATAATGTGGAGAGGAGGAACTTTTTCATGTTAATTACCCTAATATAAGATCTCAAATTTAATACTCGCCTTTTAACTTTTGATTTGTCGTTAATTGACCAGCTTCGGTAGTGCGTGTTGTCGGCAATTTTCGTGTCGCATTCATTTGCAGCAATGTTGGGAGTAACAATAATGTGAAAATAGTGCTGACACACATGCCCCCAACAATGACGGCGGCTAAACCTCGATAAATGGCGCTACCTGCGCCCGGCAATAACAATAGCGGCAGCATGCCAAAAATAGAAGTGAGAGTACTCATAAATATCGGTCTTAACCTGAGTAACAAGGCTTGATGTACCGCTTCTGTTCTTGATAAACCTTGGTGTTCTCCATTGCGAGTTTGATGCACAAGCAATATAGCGTTGTTGACAACAAGTCCGAGCAGAATAATGAAGCCAATCATTGTCAACAGATCCATTGGCTGAAAAGAGAAAAGGTTTAATAATCGTATGGCGATAACGCCGCCAACTGTGGCTAATGGGATGCTAAGAATGACCATTAAACTGTCTTTTAAAGAGCGGAACAACCCTGCCATCAGGACAAAAAGCAGACACATTGCCACTAGGAAATTTTGACTCATGGTAGTGACCACTTTATTCAAACTGTCGGCACTTCCACCATAACTGATGACTCCACCCGCTGGCATAAGCGCCAAAATTTGCGGCTCTACTTTTTCTTTTATTAGTGCCATTGCTTCTTCAAGCGACACCCCTTCAGGTGGATTCAAAGATAAGCTAAGTGTTCTTTTTCTATCTATTCGTTGGATCCTGCTTGGTCCTACCGCGCGTTGCACCTGTATCAACTCACCTAATTGCACCACTTCTCCACTGGGCGTCATAATAGGCGTAACGGCAAGTTGTTCTGGATCGGCCCACTGCTCAGAGCGAAATATGATGTTCATTCGCTTAACACCGTCAAAGTACTCTCCCACATACATGCCATCGCCCATAGAGCGAACTAGGTTAGCGAGTCGAGGGCGATCAAAACCGACTTCCATCATGCGGGTATCATTAGGCACTAATTGCAGTTCAGGCTCTGCTTGCTCAAGTGATGGATTTGCCCGCACATTTGCACCAGGGAAAGTCTGGCGTAGTAAATCCAAGCCGGTCTGAGCTGCAACGGTTAAACCTTGTTGGTCGGTTGCTTGTAAGCGCACATCAATACTGCGGCCATTGCCAAATCCACCAAACAAATTTCCTTGCTGGGCAAAGGTTTGCGTATCTGGCAGATCTTTTAAAATTTCATTTCTGATTAACTCTTGAAGGTCGCCAACTTTGTTTTGATCTTTTGCTCTTACACCAATAGTGCCGCCATTTGGCCAGGTAATAATGTAGTAGTTTTTTAATGCGGGTTGTTTTTCACCGGACATATAAGGTTTTAGACGCTCGACCACCACATCCATCACTTCATATTGAATAAACTCTTCACTAGCCCCGGCTGGAAAATTGAAAAAGGCGTCAATGGCATCACGTTTTACCGGAGGCAAATAGTCGAGCTTGGGCATTAACAGGTAAGTGGTTACCAAAGGGATACTCATTAATACGATGACAGTGATTATGCGCCTTCTAGGACTTGCGCTTAGTCGCATTATTTTGTTGGCCAGTTTTTCCCAGAAATACTCCAGAGGGTCAGAGGGCAGGTCGTTCTGTAACCAGCGGCTAGCTGCAACGGGTAAAATGCTTACAGCGACGATGAAGGAGATCAATACTGCGATCGCGATAGTTAATGCCAAATCTGCAAAGAGCTGCCCCTCTACGTCACGTAAAAACATCACCGGAATAAATATGGCAACGGTTGTTGCAGTTGAAGCGAGTAATGCACCAAATACTTGACTGGTTGCTATTTCTGCTGCTTCTATATTGTTAACTGTGGTCTTTTTTTGTCGAATAATATTTTCTAATACCACTATCGCAGCATCCAACACCATACCTACGGCAAAAGCCAACCCCGCGAGAGAAATAACATTTAAAGAGCGGCCGGTAATCTGCAACACCACAAAAGTACTTAATAGTGAAATAGGTATAGTGAGTGCCACGATCAGAGTTGCTCTGGCTTGTCGCATAAACAACCAGAGGATCGCCATGGCAAAAATAATGCCTATAAAGAGGTTACTGGTGACTAAATTAATGGCTCGGTAAATGAAAACTGATGCATCAAAAGATTGCACCATAGTTAACTTCTCTTGAGCGAGGGTGCCGGTATTAATTTGGGCAACTTTGCTCTTAACTGCTTCTAACGTGCGCAATACGTTAGCTTTATTTTCACGGTCAATACGAATGGAGATAGCAGGATTACCATTTTGTACGCTGTAGTTGTTGCCGTCAGCTCGTTGTATTTTTATTTCTGCAATATCACTGAGTTTAATGGGGCTTCCGTCGCGCCATTCGAGGATCATCTCGCCCATATCTTGAGGTTCATATTTACCTTGGAAGCGCAAGGTATACTGACGCCGACCCACTTCAACAAAACCGCCAGAAACATCATTTGCTGAGCCCAGTAAACGTGAAATATTGGTTATATCAATGCCTAATTCGGCGGCACGATAGGGGTCAAAAATAATTTGGAATTCTTCAACACCACCAACACCACTTTCCATTCTCACTCTGGCAACACCAGGAATAGATTCAAGTTGGGGACGCACAACATCTTCAAATAACGTCACATAACTAGTAATTTCGTTTGCATTGCCAGGCAATTTTTGCAAGAAAAAGTAAGTTAGGGCAGGGCCATTTCCGTTGCCTCCTCCCAGCGTGATATTAGGTGAAAGCGCATCTCTGGGCAGCGGTGGAATGCGGTTCATGCGACTAATGACATCTATTAAGGTTTTCTGCATGTCCGTTTCTAGTCCAAACTCCAGATTTATCCAAGACCTTCCCTGATTTGCCCACGCATTCATATTTACCAGCCCAGGAATACCTTGCAGCACCTCTTCTTGCGGTTCGAGAATTTCCGACTCAATTTCTTGCGGTGAGGCCGCTCTCCAAGACGTTTGCACTGAAATAGTGGGGCGTTCGATATCGGGAAATAATTGCACAGGAAGCTTGAATAAGCTGTAAATGCCCAGAAAGGCAATGATGCCCACAATGATGCCCACGCCAGAGGTGTTTTTTAAGGCTATTTTAGTTATGTTCATGTAAAAGCTTAATAAGTAGTGATCCTGTCTACTATAAGTCGAACTCAAAGGTTAAATAGTTTAAATCTACAAGTTGTGGATTTATTGCGGTAAGTGGCTATTTATTCGGTTGTTATACTCAAATCATAACCAGAATATTTGCGCA
>QIJM01000340.1 GCA_003232445.1 Paraglaciecola arctica | reverse complement strand
AGCCTTGTCCAATATGAAATGAGTCTGAACTAATTACGTATTTCCAACATGAAATGCGTCTAAAGACTTAAATTTTGTTCATGATCATAAGATGAAAGCGATCATGACTATTGAAAACCTAACCACCATTGAAACCCTTGAGAATTTCATTCAAGGTAACCAAGCCGTAGTATTTACTGTTTTAGGCGATAAAAATGAACGATATCAATTTATACAAAAGACACTGATAAAGTTTCGCTACATCACCTTATCTAAACCTGATAAGGGTGTCGTAAACCGCTACATAAGAAAAGTAACCAGGGTGTCGTAAACCGCTACATAAGAAAAGTAACCGGCTATTCCCGACAACAACTCACTCGCCTGATCAAGCAGTATAAAGACGTCGGGAGTGTTCATATATGGCTTGGTAAAGTTTTGGGAGCACCCATCGTAATTTCATTATAACGGTAATAACAGGGGCGAGTTGATTTAACAAATAACATAATAAAACCTTAGTGAGCTGTTGCGTATCGCAATGGCTGATCAATGTGGGTAATGAGGTAAAAGTAAGGCATAATTGTTCGATTCAGACTTGATTATATAACCGACAAGGAGAAGAGGATATAAGTGAATAATATTAAACTCACCCAAGACGAAAATCTTTCCATAAAAGTCAGTTACCAATTATTGCCTAGTGACCAGCAGAGGCTCGATCTCTATTTCTCCTTACCGGATGAAATGGGTATTAGTCCTAAAACCTTAGCAGAAGAGCATTATTTTCATAATAGTATACGAAGCCACAGTGCTTATTACTCAGACCAACTGCATTTACCTTTAGTACGAAGCCGCTTTATTAGCCAACAAAAAGGTGAACAAAGTGACTACCGCTTAAACCTTAATCTGTTTTCTTATCAAATTCGTATTGCCTTAGATACCGATATAAAACAAACCATCAAGCTTAAAGAAAGCGAGGATTTTTATCCGCAAGCCATAGTGTTGGCAGAGCAAATTTCTGGATTACTAAAAAAGCTAAGAAGATATACTCCTCCAGATCAAAAACTCAGGGCATATTTTGAAAATGCCGACAACTACCTCAGTTGGCAAGTGGAACAATCATTTTTAAAGCTACTATCTAGAGCCCCAAAAAGCAGTGATTTTACCAGTGAGAGAAACTTCTTGTTGGCCCTGTGTCGCAGTGAAAATGAATACCGAGAAGAGAACCAATATAACTCACAAGTCACCTTGGGTGACCCTAATCGCATTACCAATAAAATGCGATTACTGCAACGATTAATCGAATATGGTGTGGTATTTCAAAAAGAAGTTAAAAACCTCAATAGCAGTTTAAACCGCATTGTACGTGGCACAGTTACTGCCTTTATTATGACTTTTGTTATGGCACTAGTGTTAAATGCTCGTACTAACTTTACTGAAGTGACGATTGCATTAGTCGGCATGTTGGGCGTTATTTATGGTTTAAGGGAAATATTTAAGGACGATATTACTCGTGTAATTTGGCGTCGTATTCAAAAAGGGTTGCCAAAATGGAGAATCGTTTATAGTCATAGTGTCAATAAAAGTCGAGTGGCGAGTCAAACTATTTGGCTTGAATATATTCGCAATAAAGATTTACCCAAACAAGTCGATAAATTATTCCAAACGCGGCGACAACAAAACAAACAGGCAGCACAATTACTGCATTTTCGCAGTGACACTAAAGTCAATGTGAAAAGTTTTTTACCCGGCTACGGTGAAATTCAACAACGTATTTATTTTAATTTAACTCCCTTTATTCGTTTCTTAAAAAAAGGTGAAGGCCGTTTATATTCACTCGATAGCAGTAAAATAACAAAACAAGCTGTTGAGCGTCGTTACCAAATTAACGTGGTTTTAATGCATACGGATAAACAACAGCAACAACAAACGCAGCGCTTTAAAATCACCCTAAATCGCTCTAACATCATTAATATTGAGGCAATACAGTCCGATGACAATGATTGATACAAACGCTTCCTTGTTCTGCTTCAGAATAACGGGGCAGAGTCACTTTATGTTGGATGGCACAAGAGAAAAGAAAAATCAGAAGGCATTGATGATCCTGAAGGTTTGAAAATTGCAACAGGACCAAATTAGGTTTGTATTTGGTCTTGTTATTTTGCTTAAATCCTACTATTGGAGGTTGTTATGAGTTTACTAACCCACATTAGAAAACGCTATTCATTGTGAAAACGTACCGAGTTGAATAAAATAGTGTATTTATTGTAATGATATTACATCAGCGCCAAAGCATTCACAAAGCGCTAAGAAACCGGTTACTGAAATAAAACAAGAATGTATTGGTATTATTTATCCCGCTAAAACCTATCCCCATTAAAGATCGTAATTCTATTTTATTTATTGGCGCGGGGAGTGACGTTTTTAGGCGTTAACCTGAATTCTTACTGGCAGTATAATTGTCTGATATTGTTGGTTTTAAATGATCTTTGATTGGCGCAGTTTACTCATGGCGCGGGTGTCATAATCTAGCAGCTCTGTTAATACTTTCTCAGTATGTTCTCCTAGATTGGGTGGTGCCTGATTGTAAACGATAGGTGTGCGAGAAAAATTGATAGGGTTTGCCACTGTTGGCACTTTGCCATTTTCGGGGTGGGTGAGTTCACCTAACATTTTGCGATGTTTTATTTGTGGGTTATCAAACACTTGGGCAATGTCATTGATTGGGCCACATGGCACGCCTTTTATTTCTAACTGTTGTAACCAAAAATCACTATTTTTTGCTTTGATGATTTTTGCTAATTGCTCAATCACAATATCTCTGTTGCTTACCCTTGCTTGATTAGTGGCAAAGCGAGGGTCATGTATTATTTTTTGGCAATTTGCCACCCGACAAAAATCTGCAAATTGCGAGTCGTTACCTATGGTTAAAATGATGAAGCCGTCTGCGGTCTGAAATGTTTGGTAAGGCACAATATTAGGGTGAGCATTACCCATGCGTTTTGGGGTGTCTTGGCTCACTAAATAGTTCATGCCTTGATTGGCTAAACAGGCCACTTGAACATCGAGCAAAGCCAGGTCGATATGTTGGCCTAAACCTGATTTTTCTCGCTCTATAATAGCGGCTTGTATGGCCGTGGTGGCGTACATGCCAGTGAGAATGTCGGTCAGTGCAACGCCGACTTTTTGTGGGCCACCACCAGGTAAGTGATCGGGCTCGCCGGTTACACTCATCAGTCCGCCCATGCCTTGTAACAAAAAGTCGTATCCAGCTCTTTGGGCATAAGGCCCGTCTTGCCCAAAGCCTGTTATCGAGCAATAAATCAACTGTGGGTTTATCGCTGATAAGCTAGCAAAATCAAGGTGGTATTTTTGCAAATTGCCTACTTTGAAGTTTTCTATCAGTACATCGCAACTTTCTATAAGTTGACGAATAATAGCTTGTCCCTCTGGGTGACGAATATCGACTGTAATAGACCGTTTACCTCGATTAGTAGATAAAAAATAAGCCGATTCTGTTGGGGCTTCATTTTGTTGATTATTTAGATAAGGAGGACCCCAGTGACGAGTGTCATCGCCTTGAATTGGTTTTTCTACTTTGATTACTTCTGCACCTAGGTCTGCCAACATTTGTCCGGCCCAAGGCCCAGCCAATATGCGGCTAAGTTCAAGTACGCGGATATGTGAAAGTGGTGATGACATAAGTCGCTCTGAAATTGCTGTATATCAATGACATCATACAGACTAACTCAGTCTCCAAAAACATCTAACTGTTAGGATGGATTGGTATAAGTGCTCTTCCGTTATCATTTTTATCAAAAAAGCCTTCAAAGTGAGGGCTTAGAATAACAAATTTAACCATTACAACTTGATAATATTATTACCTGTGTCTCGATCAATAAAACGTACAAAAGGGTCGATGCCAGCATAGTTAGGCATTTCTTCAACTATTAGTTCGATCACTGTATCGCCACTTTCAATAGAGTGAAGCCCTTGATAAATGACTCTGTTTTCAGCGGCAAAATCATTCGGATCTTCACTGAATAAAGCGATTTCTACTTCTTTAGCAAAAGGCTCTTCTGTTTCTTTACCCTTGCCATCGGCACTGAATTGCTGGGCTGATACTGTCAGAGTTACTTTGATTTTGCCATCCTCAAGCTCTTCCTTTATCACCTCTTTGGCGCGCAAATCGTAAATAGTGATTTGCTCAAACAAGTCTTTAATATAAGCCTGTTCAGCCTTGTTCGATACACTATTTAAATGTCTGACCAAGTCCAACGTAGTCGGGTACAAGTCTTCTCTAAACTGGTATTCGTTTAGTAACGCTTGTAAGGCTTGATTAAGACGTTCTTCACCTAGTTTGTTGACCAAGGCCATCATCACAATTGAGCCTTTTTGATAATGAATATATTGTTGGCCTTCAGAGCGTAGCAGTGGCATTTCTTCAATCCGTTCTGCACTGCGGCCTCTTAAATAGCGATCCAATTCATGGGTTAAAAACTTGCGTAGTTTTATTTCACCATACTTTTTCTTCATGACCATCAACGCACTGTATTGCGACAAAGTTTCCGATAATATCGCACTACCTTGTACGTTGGCTGCGTTGAGTTGATGCCCCCACCATTGGTGAGCCACTTCGTGAGCGGTGATGTAATACACAGGGTCGATATCTTCAGGATTGCGTAAGTCTGAAATAAAGCCAATGTTCTCAGAATAAGGCACAGTATTAGCAAAACTTTGTGCAAAGCTACGGTAACCTGGAAACTCTATAATCCTTAATTGTTTATGTTGATAAGGGCTAAATACCTTTTGAAAATAATCGAGTGAGTCTTGGCTCGATTCAATCATTCTGTCCACATTCCAATGATGATTTTTATGGTAATAGACCTCGATATTAATTCCATTATGTGCGACTTCTTTCTTCTCTAGATTAGCCGACATCACGCTATAAAAGTTGACCATAGGTGCATCCATTTTGTACCTATAATAATTACGGCCATCCTGTTGCCACTCTTTTTGTAAATATCCCGGCACAATTGCAAATTGATCGTCGCTGGTGGAGACAGTGGCACTAAAATCAATAAATTCGACTCCCCTGCCAAAAAAACTTTCCGTATAACGACTAGTATCTTCGAGTTTATATGCCCGCTGCATCGGCTCTAAGTCACGTTTACGGCGTTCATGTTGATCGCTTATTCGGTAACCCTCGTTAAAGCCAAAAGATGGGAACAGTTCGAAGTTATTAATGAAGGTACCGTTTTTCACTAAGGTACTGTCTTCATCTCTGTCTTTAAACCCACGATGGGCACGGGTAACTTTGAATTGACCCGAGCGTTGTTCATCAGGTGCCATAGGCTGGGTAAATTCAAACCATGCAATGTTGTATTTTGTATTGGTTTCACCTAATTTTCCACCTAGGATCACTACATCATAGTCTTTGCTGAATCGTGGAATGTTGACCAGAAAACGGCTGATGGGTTGGTCTGTGCGGTTAATGAGAGTGATGGCGGCGTTGGCTTCGATACGTCGGTCTTCGGGGAAGATATCGATTGCGGCATCAATAGCGACTACACTTGGCATAGGCGCATCACGAAATTCAACATAGTCTTTTTCGTAATCGGCTTGTGTATCCAACATCTCCTCTTGGCCATAAAAGTCATTCAATACTTTGGTGTTGTAATGAATATAGCCTCCTGTAGCCAGAAATATCAGCATAGCAGCCATGGCAATACTTTTGCCTTGTTTACCTAGCTGATAACTTAACAAACTAAACCGTTGTTTAAGCGATGTGTGAG
>QIJM01000211.1 GCA_003232445.1 Paraglaciecola arctica | reverse complement strand
AGACCAGAATTAGGTGACAATGTCCATATGACTACCCCTGTACTTATTTGTGATGATTCGAGTTTTGCTCGTAAGCAAATGCAAAGAGCTATTCCAGATGGTTGGGATGTTGAAATAAGTTTTGCTGAACATGGGCAGGAAGCCTTGGAAATGATCCGATCAGGTAAAGCGGACGTCATGTTTCTTGATTTAAACATGCCTGTTATGGACGGCTATCAGACCATGCAAGTAATCAAGGATGAAGATTTACCTACCATGGTTATTGTGGTTTCGGGTGATGTGCAACCTGAGGCGCGTACGCGTATGTTGGCATTAGGTGCGCTTGAATTCATCCGTAAGCCGACTGATAACGCTAAGCTCGTAGACATTCTTACTCAGTTTGGCTTATATACGGGTGAAGCTTCAGCCACTAAACGTGCTGAAGAGGTTAAACCTGCCGCAAAAGATTCTCAAACAGAAAAATTAGATGCCTACCGTGAAATGGCCAACGTGGCAATGGGCCAGGCTGGCGAAAGCCTTGCTAGGATGCTAGGTGAGTTTATAGATTTACCTATCCCCAATGTCAATATGATTACCAATACTGAATTACATATGGCTCTGGCTGATATTCAACGTAATGAAAGTGTGTCTGCAGTATCTCAAGGTTTCATAAGCGCAGGTATCAATGGAGAAGCGCTGGTTATTTTCAACGATTCTAACTTTGGCAATATGGTCAAACTTCTCAAATATACAGACGAAAAAAGTAGCCGCTCTTTAGAGTTAGAAGCGCTGATGGATGTGTCAAATATTTTGATTGGTGCTTGTTTACGGGCTCTTTCGGAACAGCTCCACTCGGTATTTAGCCATAACCACCCGATTATTTTGGGTCAACATTGCGATTTGGATGACATCCTCAAAAATACAACACATAGAAAAGAAGATATGTTGGCAATAGAAATTGCCTATTCCATTAAGAGCCAAAACATCAACTTTGACTTGTTATTATTATTCCCGAACAAATCTATCGACTTAGTATTCGATAAACTTGTTACACCTCATTCTTAAGGTCCGATTTTATGGCAGTTGATAGCAGTTTGGCAGAAATGCATTGGAAACACGATCTCCTAGGCTCGATTGAGGTGGGGATTGTTGTACTGGATAAAGAATTTAATGTGCAAGTGTGGAACCAGTTTATGGAAAACCACAGCAGCATTGTGCCAGGAATGATCCAAGATAAAAATTTATTTGAGTTTTTTCCTGAAATAGATAAAGAATGGTTTACTCGTAAAGCGGCGCCAGCATTTTCGTTGAAGAGCCCTGTATTTATTGTTTGGGAGCAGCGACCGTACTTGTTTCATTTTAATTGTAATCGCCCAATTACTTCTCAAGCCGATCATATGTACCAAAATATTACGATCTTTCCGTTGGCGTCTTTGACGGGGCAAGTGGAGCAGGTATGTTTGGTGATATATGATGTGACAGACGAAGCAGTAAGCCGGTTGGGCATGCAATTACTCAACAGTCAGTTAGAGAAGATTAGCCGAGTAGACGGCTTGACGGGACTTTACAACAGACGTTTCTGGGAAGAACAGTTTGTGATGGAATATAAAAGAAATAAGCGCAGTGATAGCCCCTCGACGCTTATTATGTTGGATATCGACCATTTCAAAAAAGTGAATGATACTTATGGTCACCCCGCAGGTGACGAGGTCATTAAAACCTTAGCCAATATCATCAAAAAAGCTATCCGAGAAACGGATATTGCTGGTCGTTATGGTGGTGAAGAGTTTGCCATCATATTGCCAGATACACCTGTTACTAACGTAGAATTTGTAGCAGAGCGTATTCGCCGTTTAGTTGAGAAATGCACAGTGGTTTATGATGAGATAAATATTTCATTTACTATTAGCATTGGCATTGCAGGTTTTAAACACCCCCTTAAAAATAGTACCCAATGGTTGGACACGGCGGATAAAGCTTTGTACAAAGCAAAAGAGTCAGGCAGAAATCGAGTAATACTTGCTAAGTAAGCTTTTGTTGAAGAAAGTTGTTAGACGTGATCCAATAGCAGTCTAATTTCCTTTTGACCGATACTGTGCACCCTACATTCAAAAGTACCTTACTTTGTTATCGCGACAAACGACTCCTATTCATTTTTATTTTTGGCATTGCCAGTGGTTTTCCATGGGTAATGATAGGTTCTGCGTTATCTGCTTGGCTACAGGAGTCGGGTCTTAGTCGTTCATCGATAGGCTTGTTTGGTTCAATCACCATCGCTTATTCAATTAATTTCCTATGGTCTCCTTTGTTAGACCGGGTTAAGCCGCCTTTTCTAGGGCAACGTAGAGGTTGGATCCTACTTACCCAATTATTGATTATTCTGGCTTGTATCGGTTTAGCCATTATTCCCGTAGAACAAGAGTTACTTTTAGCCGGTTTGGTAGGATTCTCTATCGCCTTGTTTTCAGCGACCCAAGACATTGCAATCGATGCATACCGTATAGATATCATTAAACCCCACGAGAAAGATAAGCTAGCGGCGGCTTCTGCAATGGCAACTGCTGGCTGGTGGACTGGTTTTGGTGGCCTAGGCTCTATTCCATTTTTTATTGCTGATCTTCCAAATTGGGAGTGGTCAGAAATCTATTATGTTTTAGCTGCGATAATGGCAATCTTGTCTGTGATCGTATTGATTGCTGAAGAGCCAGTAACGGATCGGCTTGAAAAACAAAAAATTGCGGCTAAGGCATACGCCAAATGGCAAGCTATCGAAGGGGTTGCTTTAACGTCAAGCCAAAAACTGGCCAACTGGTTACTTGTCACTCTAGCTGAGCCTTTTCGTGATTTTTTTAATCGGAACGGCTTTAAACTAGCGATGTCGATTTTGCTGTTTATTTTCTTATTTAAAATGGGAGAAGCATTTCTAGGGCGTATGAGTATCGTTTTTTATAAAGAAATCGGTTTCACAAATACTGAGATTGGTAGTCTTTCCAAGTTACTTAATTGGTGGGTAACCATAGTGTTCGCCATTATTGGGGGCATGGTCAATATTCGCTACGGAATTTATCGTGGGCTTATGGTAAGTGGGATCGCAATGGCAACTAGCAATTTGATGTTTGCACTTATGGCAAGCGTAGGGCCTGACAAAATGTTATTTGTTGCCACAATATTTGTCGATGGGTTTACCGCTGCATGGGGTTCAGTTGCACTTGTTGCCTTCATATCCTTATTGTGCAACCAAGCATTTTCTGCGTCTCAATACGCTCTGATGGCTTCGTTAGGTGTATTGGGTAGGACTTTTATGGCATCAAGTAGTGGTTTTCTTGTGGATTGGATGGACGGGAATTGGGCTGCCTTTTTTATATTGACTGCGTTAATGGTTATTCCCAGTTTACTATTTCTGAGGTTAATAAGGGATGATATACATCGTCTTGAACAAAGATGAATGCCGTGGCACGGTAACTTATGATATCTCAACATGTTTCATTGATAGTCGAAATTAAAGAAGCCTAAGGTCTTATACCAATGCAATCCAATGGCAATGGATAGTTACCTTCACTTTCTAGGCAGTCTAGGCAGGTTTCTAGTTCACCTCTTAAGTACGGGTCTTCAATAAGTGTACGCTGAGGCCAGTAATGTACTTGATGTAATACATGCCAAAACACTTGTTCGGTTTTTTCGTAAGGAAGATGTTTGCCTTTTTTGATTTGTGTCCATTCTTCCATGGTATCCCAAAAAAACAAATCCAGTTCTGAATAAGGAATTTTGTGTTGCAAAAATCCTCGGACAAAATATGTCAGTTGTTTGGATTTATGCTGTACGAAATTGTTAACTGTTGACACTAATAATAACCGTCTAAATTGATGCTGACTAATGTGCTCAAGTATAGCTAGAATTTTTATTTTTACAGCGAATAGAAATATTATTATTTTGAATAAGAATTATTTGCATGTAACTATGTGAGACCTTATCACTTAGATTAGCTACCATCCCATGTGGCTTATCCAGCCATAAATCTCTTTACAAATATAGGCGTTATGTTGTCGATGCATATTAAATCCGAGCAATTCTCGTTGTCTGTATTGCAGTTTTAGTGATTTGACTGCGGCTATTTTACGCTGAGCAACCGTTTTTCGTGCCCATACGTTATCCCAACTGCTATACAGATCTAATACTGGCATAGAGGTGTTAGCAATCCATTCTGGCAGACGCTGATTGTGTTTTCTGTCTGGCCAATAAGGGCTGATTGCCACGAAGGCGTCAGGGGGATCTAATGTTTTCTCTGCATAAATTTTACTTAGCCAAGCGGCACTTGTGCCTTTGCTGATGACCAAAAAAAAGCCTGGGTACTCTTGGGATTTTTCGATGACTGCTTGTAAAAGAGAGACCAGTTGTTGCTCGTGTTTTATAAATGCCTGCTCATCTATGCGGGTTACTGCAGACTTACTGATATCTAAATCTGCTATTGGTGCACTGGGACTGGGTACTTGTGTATCGGCGGAGGTATTGGTTTCTACTTCAGCGGTTGTTGCTCCACCGTCTTCCATAGCGGCATCTTGAACGACAGTAGGCATAAAACCTGTATCTGGAGCTGGAAGCAAAATAGTGACCCAGCCAATTTTGTTCAGCTCATTGGCTAAATCTGCGAAGCCGTTTTGACCGACTATGGGTATTCCGCTTTCAGCAACTATAACGGCTACACCGCGAGTAATGGCAGTAGTGTTTTCTTGTAACACATAAATGATTAGCTGATCGTCAATATCAAAGCTTTGGTATGCGTCAGTAAATAGCCCACGTTGAATATCCAATTTTCTTAGTAATTGATTATCAGGCGCCGCTAAGCTGTGTGAACACAGAACAGCGAGAATAAAGAAAAGTAAAAATTTAATGACGATAATGACTCTGAATAAGTAACTCAAATAGCTTATCGGAAAATATTAAGCAGTTCTTTAATTTTGCATCAGTGATTATTTCGTTAATAATGGGTTAATTCACATTTTTTATCAGAGACTTCATGTCTAATCTAAAATTTCCGACTCTTGAAACTTCGCGATTGTTACTTAATAGACTCACAACGGATGATCGTGAACCACTGTTTGCCATGTTTTCCGACCCCAAAATTATCGAGCACTATGATGTAGAGCGTTTCAAAACGATTGATGAAGCGGATCGGCTGATAGAGTATTTTGACGCTCGATTTGACAGTAACACTGGTATTCGTTGGGCTATTCGCGATAAGCCATCAGGTGAGTTTCTAGGTACTTGCGGTTTCACCCATTGGAACGAGTTTGATCACAGTGCTGTTGTGGGTTACGAATTATCCAAGCAGTATTGGGGCAAAGGTTATGCAACAGAAGCGGTAGGGTCTATTCTCAATTTTATCTTTGCCGAAAGTTTTCATTTCTATGTGCACCGTGTTGAAGCACTTATCTTACCGAGTAATACACCGTCAGATCAAAAGCTTAGGTTTTAGTTTAGAGGGAACCTTACGCGGAAAATGTTATTGGAATAATGATTTCCATGACATGAATATGTTTGGAATATTACGCAATGAGCAACTTATACCAATTCAAAAAGGCACCTGAGACTCAAAATGTAACGTTTGTTCTGTGACTGGATGGCGAAAGCTGAGGAACATCGCATGTAAGTTAAGTCTGCTTGCCATCTCTAATGCCTGATCGTGGGCATACAGGCGGTCACCAATAATTGGGTGCTGCATACTCAACATATGCACTCTGAGTTGGTGCGAGCGACCCGTAACGGGCTTGAGTTCCACACGTGTGGTGTTGTTTTTTCGTTCAAGCACCCGCCAGTGTGTTAGCGCTTTTTTACCCCGTTCATGATCGACCATTTGTTTTGGGCGGTTTGGCCAGTCACAAATAAGTGGTAAGTTGATTTCGCCAGAGTCTTGTTGCACGTTGTCAAAAACAATGGCTTGATAAATTTTAGCTGTTTCGCGCAATTCAAACTGCTTGGATATATGCCTATGGGCAGGTTTATTTAAGGCCATCACCATCAAACCAGACGTCGCCATATCTAATCGATGTACTACTGTGGCAGTGGGAAATACTCTTTGCGCTCGGGTTTGCAAACAATCTGCGTGCTCTTTCGCTTTGCCCGGAACACTTAACAAACCACTGGGTTTATTTAGCACTAAGAGATCATCATCCTGAGAAACGATTTCCAAGTATGGGGTCATGGGAGGACTGTAGTTAAAAATTGCCATATGTCAGTTCCTACTGTGGGTTATTCACAACAAGCCTGACGGCTTCGAGATTAAGCATCGCCTCGCCCATGATGTTTTCAAGGCTATCGATCTGATTAGCCACGTGTTCAATTTCTTCATCACGAATGGTGGGGTTCACTTTTTGTAAGCGTTGTAACCTAGCTAATTCATCACCTAACAATTCTTGCATTTGACTTATTCGCTTAGTTTTCACCAATTCGGCTTCTTGCTCGGCTTGTTGTTGGGCATTATCCAAGCACTTTTCCACCTGAGTTTTAAGCGCATTGATTAGCTGATTACCCATTTTCGGTAGCACGGGTTCTAATTGAATAAATTGTTTGTCTATCGATTGTAAGTTGGCATCAATACAGATTTTAACCGGAGTGGGTGGTAAGAATCGTGACAGTTGTAGACCTTGTGCAGCTTTGGCCGAAAGGACAAATAGGCATTCTAGCCAATACGCACCTGCAGGTTTGCTTTTATCTCGACAAAAAGCGATCGCACTTTTGCCTATCACGTCGGTGGTCAACATATCCATTGCATGATGGATCATTGGGTGATCCCAACTTAGGAAAGTGACATGCTCTAATAGTGTTGCAGTGGTGCGCTCATAGGTAATGGTCATGCCTTCTTCGTCCAAGCCAGGAAGAGGGCTAATCATGGTTTCGGTAGGACGCAACACATAACAGCTTTCACCATTGTCTTCTTGTAATAAACCAATAGCATCAAACAGGCGAGTCATAAACAGTTCGAGTTTAGGTGACTGTTCAGCCTGCAAAATCTGCTCTAAAAACGCATCGATTCGACCTTGACCGGATGAATTGAGTTCTAGCAATTTATCTCTACCCTGTTCAAGTTTTAACTTGAGTTCGCGGTGCAGGCTAGCTGTTTGATTGATCAGTTGCTCTGACTTAGAGATATCTCTAGGTTCTTGAATACAGGCATGTAACATCTCTTGGGTTTCTTCATACACAGTCATACCAGTGGGGCAGGTATGTTCGAACGCGCCTAATCCTTGGTGATACCAATCGAGCAACACCTGTTGCGCACTCATATCAAAATAAGGCACATGAATACACACATCGTGTTTTTGACCAATACGGTCGAGACGACCAATGCGTTGTTCTAAAAGGTCAGGTACTAAAGGCAAATCAAATAAAATCAGGTGGTGTGCAAATTGGAAATTACGTCCTTCACTGCCTATTTCACTGCAAATGAGCACTTGAGCGCCGTCTTCAGACTGGGCAAAATAATTGGCAGCTCTGTCTCGATCAACAATGCCCATGCCTTCATGAAATACAGTTGAACGTGTGCCAGCTTTAACTCGCAATGCCTCTGATAACTGCAGAGCAGTACTTGCATTGGCGCAAATCGTCAGGATTTTTTCGCCCTTTAATGATTTTAACTGAGTAATAAACCAGTCAATCCTAGGATCGAAATTCACCCAAGTATTGACCACATCTGGGTGCCTTTCTGGGGTTAACTGTAACTGTAAGTTGCTTGGATCTTCCGACAGTAATAAGGAGTATTCGATAGGTTGAACTAATGAGTAGCCATACAGTTTTCGACTCGGAAAACCACTCACGCCAGCCCGACTGTTTCTAAACAACAATCGCCCTGTGCCATACTGGTCTAATAAAGTGTGCAGCAGTTTAGTTTTAGTTTGTGAGTCAGATGCATTGATGTCTTTTAACATATCAGCCGCTGCAAATTGACTGATAGCCTGAATATTATCATCGCTAAGTTTCTCACCGCTAAGCAATGGGCCTATGGCTGTTGCCAATTGACTATATTGTCTTTCCTCAGCAACAAAACTTTTATAGTCATGGAAACGAGCTGGATCAAGTAGCCTGAGTCTGGCAAAGTGGCTTTCATGACCGAGTTGATCAGGCGTGGCAGTGAGCAGCAATACACCTTTAGTAACATTGGCTAATCCTTCTATGACTTGATATTGCTGAGAAGGTTGACCCTCAGACCAAATTAAATGATGAGCCTCATCTACCACCATCAAGTCCCACTCGGCTTCTAGCGCTTGTTGGTAGTAACGGCTATTGTGGGTTAAAAAATCGAGGCTACATATAATTAACTGTTCTGCTTCAAAGGGATTGCCCGCGTCTTCAGACATCGCTTCACAGCGTTCTTCATCAAACACAGAAAAGGCCAAATTAACCCTGCGTAACATTTCTACTAGCCATTGGTGTACTAAACTAGAAGGCACAACAATCAACACCCTCTGAGCTCTTGCTGTTAGCAATTGTTGGTGGATAATTAAAGCAGCTTCAATAGTTTTGCCCAAGCCTACTTCGTCGGCCAGTAATACTCTAGGGGCATGACGTCCGCCTACTTCAGAGGCAATGTGTAATTGATGGGGAATAAGATCGACTCTTGCTCCCACAAAACCAAGTAACGGTGAGGTGCTATGCGCGAATTGATGGATAAGGCATTGTTCACGTAAGTCAAACCATTTGGGATCGTCGAACTGGCCATTTAATAATCGCTGTTCTGGTTGATTTAGTTGGAAATGGTGATCGATGAAGGTTTCTTTTAGGGTAACAGCTGCGTTGTTATCAATTCGATGTCCAATATATATAAGTTGCTTATCTTTTTCCTGCACTTGCTCAACCAGCAACTCCCAGCCTTCGTGGCTTTTTACGCTATCGCCAATCGCAAATTCTATTCGGGTCAAAGGGGCAGTTTGGGCAGCATAGGCACGGCTTTCCCCCGTGGCTGGAAACAGCATTGTGACTGTGCGTGATTCAATTAGGACAATGGTACCTAGGCCTAAATCAGTCTCTGTATCACTGAGCCAGCGTTGCCCTAAGGCAAAAATTAGTTGCTTAGCCATTGTTTTGTCCTCACCTATGGAATTACTGCTGTGAATGCGCGCCAAGTCACTACAAGTCAACGCGGCGCGCATTGTAGCAAAAATTTTATCATCTACTGTTTAAAAGTAGATGAATGTCTAGAGAAAGTGTTTTATTGTGACTGGGACTGTTGACCCATGAAGCCTGTAGTTAAGTATGTTTTAGGCACAAGTGTTTACTAATTGCACCTAGGCTAATCAAAAAAGCATGATTTAACGGGCAGGTACTTTATTTAAGTCCTAAAGGAGCGCCGGATGCCAAGAAAAAAAACACTAAGTTCAAAAATTTACGTGTTAGATACCAATATTCTCCTACATGAACCCCTTGCCTTTTTATCCTTTAAAGAAAACGACGTTGTTGTCCCCATGACAGTACTTGAAGAGCTGGATTACATTAAAGACAGCAAAAAAGACGTTGCTCGGGACGCTCGTGTATCTATTCGAGCAATGGAAAACTTACTTCACGACGCCACACCAGAAGAGTTGATGCAGGGTGTGTCAATGCAAGGTACGGGTGCTGGAGAGTCTGCGCCTACAGGTAGCCTGTCGATTTTTGTTGACCATGGTATGCCTGTTTCGCAACAAGTTTTCACGAGTAACGAAAACGATAACCGTATTATTAATAGCGCACTGTATTTGCAAAAATCACAACATACTAAACAAGTGGTATTGGTCACTAAAGATATCAATATGCGCTTAAAAGCTAAAGGTGCTGGTTTGGCTCATGTCGAGGATTACCGCACCGATCAGATGATCACCGACATTAAATATTTGTCTAAGGGTTATCATCAGTTCTCCGGTAATTTTTGGGATGAAGTTAAATCTGTAGATAGTCGTACAGAAGGCCGAGACACTATTCACACAATTGAACGTAAATTGTTACCAGAAGCGTATGTAAATGAGTTTTTACTGGATGAAGGTCAGAATTTTGCTGGTGTAGTCGAGTCTGTTAGTAGCGATCATTTGGACGTTTTAGACTTAGGTTATGAACGACTCATGGGGCGCAGAGCATGGGGTATTAAACCAAAAAATATTGGTCAAGCGATGGGCTTACATGCCTTACTCGATCCACATATTGATTTGGTGATCTTAACTGGGCCAGCCGGCAGTGGTAAAACCTTATTGGCTCTGGCGGCGGCACTTGAAATGGTCGTAGAGAAAAATATGTACGATAAAATCATAGTGACCAGAAGTACCCCCGAAATCGCCGAATCCATTGGTTTTTTACCCGGCACCGAAGAAGAAAAAATGGCACCTTGGCTTGCCGCTATAACCGACAGTTTAGAAGTGCTACATAAAAACGATGAAAACGTCAAAGGCTCAATGAGCTACATCATGGAAAAAGCTAATATTCAGTTTAAATCAGTGAATTTTATGCGCGGGCGCAGTATTCAAAATGCCATTGTGATCCTAGATGAGTCACAAAATCTAACGGCTTCTCAATTAAAAACCATCATTACTCGCTGTGGTGAAGGTACTAAGTTGATATGCAGTGGTAATTTGGCACAAATAGATAGTAATTATCTAAGTGCAGTAACATCAGGTTTAACCTATATAGTTGAGAAATTTAAGAATTTTTCTGGTAGTGCCACCATAAACTTAGACGGTGTTGTGCGCAGCAGGTTGGCAGAATTTGCAGAAGAGCAATTATAACAATAGATTCAGATAATATGTCAGTAAAACGCGCGACTGTGATGATACTCGATGAAGATCCTGGCTTATGGGTTTTCTACTCATCATGATATCGCGCGTTGCATTGACTCAACTCAAGCCTTGACGCTAGCAATAAACACCAACCTGATGTAATTTTGTTAGACGTTACTTGAATAGACAAGTAGACAACTTTAAAGGCCGCGTCATCGCTAGGAAATACCTTTCTTGTTGATACAGTAGGATGGATTGGTATAACAAACTAATCTGACGACTACGTGGTTGAGGCATGACATCAATCCTTTGATTTATTTCCTAACCCAAGCCTAGCTTGTCTTGATATTTAGTCAAATTGTTATGGGTGATGAGATGGACACTCCCTAATACGGCGTCAAAGCGCTAAAAATAGTAGTGTTA
>QIJM01000350.1 GCA_003232445.1 Paraglaciecola arctica | reverse complement strand
GCAGCAGGTGCGTCACTGCCATGCAACTCATCTAGTAACGCCTCAAATTCATCTTCACTAAAATCAGCGGAAGGTGTTGCGACTTCATCATCACTTGTAGTTTCATCAACTGCGGGTTCAGACTCAGTTGCAGGCGAGGCCTCGTCGGCTGATTCTGGTTTACTGAGTTTAGTGAGGGTATCGATAAGGCTCTTTTCAGCAGCGACCAGAGGCTCTCCCGCTTTGACGAGATCAAACATTTGCACCACTTCATCGGTGGCCTGTAATATGACATCCATTAGTTCAGGCGTAAGAGTACGTTGACCATTACGCATAACATCAAAAACGTTTTCTGCGCCATGGCATATATCAACTAACTCAGTCAGTGATAAAAACCCAGCTCCACCCTTAACGGTGTGATACCCCCTAAAAATAGCATTTAGCAGGTTCGAATCTTCTGGATTATTTTCTAACTCGACGAGCTGTTCTTGTAATAGCTCTAAGATCTCCCCAGCTTCAACCAGAAAGTCAGCTAGTATTTCCTCGTCAACATCAAAAGCCATATTATAGCCTCCCTAAAATCCCAGACTCGAAAGCAAATCATCTACATCATCTTGATCCGACGCCACGTCTTCTCTGCTGTCGGCATCCAATATTGGACCTTCAGCCTTAATCATATCGGCTTCATTTTCAGATTTGTTAGGCTTTTCAACAACCTCGGCGCCATCTTTAGGTTCAACGCCGCCAAACATAGTGAGCATGTAGACTAAATTGTCTTCGACTTCTTTAACCAACTCAATAACTCGCCTAATAACTTGACCAGTCAAATCTTGATAACCTTGGGCCATCAGAACTTCAGTTAACAAGCCCATCAATTTAGCCGAATCATCACTACCATTTTTAAGAAAATCATCCATTTCTTTGACAAGCAGATTGAATTCACCCAATTGCAACTCTCGTGCAATCAGTTTATTCCACTCTGGCATGATCTTAACTATCCCATCATGCAATTTCTCTGCAATAGGCATACAGGAATCCACCAAGTCCATGGTTTTATTTGCTGCCTCTTCAGTTGCTTCTATGACATAAGTAAGTCGTGTTTGAGCATCTGGAATATCCTCGTTCGCCATATTAACTATGCGAGGATCTAGTTGAAAGTTATTCAATGAATCATGGAGTTGACGTGTCAACTTACCGACTTCAGCAAATAGCTCAACTGAGCTTTGAGCGCCAGCAGATTCAAGTAACTTTTGAGCTCCTTGATTATCTCCATTTTCTATTAAGGTCACTAATTTTTTTGCGTCTTCAAGAGAAATCGGCGCAGTGTTCAAGGTCGTCATACAGTCTTTCCTCGCAATCAGGTTAGCCTGAATTTAACCAAGTCGTTCAAAGATTTTTGCTAATTTCTCTTTTAATGTTGCAGCAGTAAAAGGTTTAATAACATAACCGTTTACCCCAGCTTGCGCAGCAGCAATAATTTGTTCTTTTTTCGCTTCGGCAGTCACCATCAAAACAGGAATATGTTTTAAGTTAGCGTCTGCGCGTATGGCTCTAAGCAAATCAATACCTTGCATGCCAGGCATGTTCCAATCAGTTACCACAAAATCAAAAGCGCCTTGTTGCAACATAGGCAATGCAGTGTTGCCATCGTCTGCTTCTTGTATATTTGCAAAGCCAAGATCTTTAAGTAAATTCTTGATAATCCGACGCATTGTTGAAAAATCATCAACAACAAGGATCTTCATATTCTTGTCCAAAATCACCTCCGGTGAGAGTTCTAACGCTCAGGCTAAAACCCAATTTTATTACTATAATTATTTGTCGTTTGAACGCCAATATTGCATGCGAGACTTAAGTTTCAGCATGGCTTGGCTATGTATTTGACTCACTCTGGACTCACTAACATCTAGTACTTCACCAATTTCTCGTAAATTCAGCTCTTCATCATAGTATAGAGACAATACAATTGCCTCACGCTCTGGCAATGTAGTGATAGCACGAGCCAGTGCTTTTTGAAACGAACCTTGAAGAAAATCTTCAAAGGGCGTGTCTGAACCTCTTGTTTGTTGTGTACTGATCACATCTTCAGTGACACCTAAGTCTTCAATGCCAATGATTTTTCCAGCATTCACTTCATTCAACATTTGATGGTAACTTTCAATACTGACTTGTAATTTTTCAGCGACATCTAAATCGCGAGCGTCACGACCTGTTTCTCGTTCAACCTGATTGATAGCTTCGGTAATAGCACGACCATTCTTATGCACAGAACGAGGCGTCCAATCCCCTTTACGTATTTCATCTAACATCGATCCTCTAATACGGATCCCTGCGAAAGTTTCGAAACTTGCACCTTTGCTACCATCAAAATTTCGTGATGCTTCTAATAAGCCGATCATACCCGATTGAATCAAATCGTCGACCAGCACACTGGCTGGCAAACGCGCTATCAAATGATGAGCAATTCGCTTAACCAAGGATGCGTGTCTTTCAACCAACTCATTCTTATCGGCAAGTTGTTGATAAGCAGCAGCTTTACTATTCACCTGTTATCACCCGCTATTTTTTTGGTGATCAATTGTTCAAGGAAAAATTCCAGATGACCACCTGGTTGATTGGGGATGGGCCACTCTATCACTTTTTTGGCGAGCCTTCGAATAGCCATAGCCGCAGGTGAGGTAGGAAATGCTTCAACTACGGCTTTTTGTTTTCTGACAGACTTGCGAACATTTTCATCAAATGGAATAACGGCCACAAGTTCTAGAGCTACATCTAAAAATCTATTGGTCACTTTAGTCAACTTGGAAAACAATTCATCACCTTCACGCATACTGCGCACCATATTGGCAACAATTTTAAAACGGAATATGCCATGTTCCTTATTCAGAATTTTTATCAGAGCATATGCATCGGTAAGGGATGTTGGTTCGTCACAAACCACCATCACAACGTCTTGAGACGCCTTGGAAAAACTTAACACCATATCTGATATACCCGCCGCAGTGTCAACAATCAACACATCAATTTGCGATTGTAATTCACTGAAAGCGCGAATAAGACCTGCGTGTTCTGTAGGCGTAAGCTCAGTCATCGATTGGCTACCAGACGAAGCCGGGGCAATCTTGATCCCGTAGGGACCTTCAACTAGTACCTCATCTAAGGTGCACTCGCCCGATAACACGTGGGACAGATTTTTTTCTACCCGAAGGCCTAAAAGCACGTCAACGTTGGCTAAGCCTAAATCAGCATCCAACACCATGACTCTTTTGCCTTGTTGTGCAAGTGATATAGCGGTGTTTAGGGTAACATTTGTTTTCCCTACACCACCCTTCCCACCTGTCACGGCTATTACTTTTATTAACCTAGATTGATTCATTCTTCTTAAGCTACTCGCTTGATCCTCAATCATACTGCCACTGCTGCGTTATTAACATGATTGGGGCTAGTATGAATTAAACCGAATTTTTTATAAAGCTTCGCTGCACTAGTAATTAAAAACTTTGTGCTTGCAGATTGCAAATCCTCAGGTACTCGTTGCCCATCAGCCAGATAACAAATTTGTAATTTGTTCTCAATTGCCACGCTGATTACCTCTCCTAAGCTGTAACACTCATCTAATTTAGTCAATATACACCCTTGTAAAGAAATCTGTCGATACTCATTTACAGTTTGTTGCATGACGCAGTACTGACAGTTAGCTTGCATCACTAAATAATTTCTAATGTTAGCACAGGAGTTCTGTTTCATAGTATCTAACTGTTTGATTAGTCTAGCATCTTTTTGACTAAAACCTGCTGTATCTATTAATACTAAGCGTTTATTTCTAAATTGATAAAGTAAATCGGATAGTTCGTTTGAATTTTGTGCTTGTTTAACACTACAGCCAATTATTTTTCCGTAGGTAGCAATTTGTTCGTATGCACCTATTCGGTAATTATCCAAGGTAATAATAGCCACTTGTTCGACGCCAAATTTATGTGCCGCTTGAGCAGCCAGTTTAGCGATAGTGGTGGTTTTACCTGTACCTGTTGAGCCCATCAACGCAACCACACCTGGTTGGGACAAGATATCATCATGTTTGGTTTGTAATCTATTAGCCAAAAGTTTAAGCAGGAACAGCCAAGATTGTCTCTCATCAGCCGCTTCTGGCGCATAAGACACGACTTCTTCCGCTAAGGCATCCGAAATCCCCATCTGCTGCAACCTTTGCAATAAATATCCATGCAGTGGATGTTTGCGATTCTTTTCTTGTTCAATCAACCCAGATACCTGAAATTGCAAAATGTGGCGCAAAGACGATAACTCTTGACGCATTTCTTTGAGGGTATCTTGTTGTTGATTATTTTGCTGGCTGTTTTGATGTGTATTAACCGGACTGCCTGAATATACTTGCGGCTGTGTTTCGGATACCGGCTTAACGTCTTTAATTTGCGAGGGTGAGACAGACTGGGACTGCTTTTCCAATAATGCTTTTAAACTATCAGGCCCAGTATCACCAATAATTTCACTCAAAGTGGGTGTTTTTCTAGATTGGTTGACTCGGGACTTCGGCTCAGCTTTATTAGGCAGTAGCTGGGCATCTGGTTCTTTGTCGTAAGCGGCCACTATCTCGATACCGTCAGCATGTTTTTTATTTGACATGATAACCGCGTCGCCACCCAACTCGTCTTTCACTTGTTTGAGTGCTTCTCGCATGTCTTTGCCATAAAAACGTCTGATTTTCATATATACCCCTTAAATACCAACACCACGTCCGATCATCCCGTCAGATTATTGACCCACGGCACTGACAATTTTAATTTGTTTGTCATCAGGAATTTCCTGATAAGACAACACATGCAATCCACTCACTGAGTGTTTTAAGAATTTTGACAACACCGGCCTTAACATACCTGAGGTCAATAAAACTACAGGCTCACCTGCTAATTCTTGTTGTTGAGCAGCTTCGTTCAACGAGCCTTGCAAACGTTCTGCTAAGCCCGGTTCAATTCCTGCGCCATCCGCTCCACCAGCTTGTAATGACTGGTGCAACATCTGTTCCAGTTCTGGTGCCAAAGTAATAACAGGGATTTCGGCCAAACCACCGTTTATTTCTTGCACAATTAACCGTTTAAGCGCAATACGCACTGCAGATACCAGCACATCGGGATCTTGGCTTTTAGGCCCGAACTCACATAACGTCTGCACTATGCTACGCATATCTCTTATGGGCACGCCTTCATAAAGCATGGTTTGTAAGACTTTGACTACTGTGCTCAAAGGCAATATATCAGGCACTAAACCTTCAACTAATTTAGGACTGTTTTTCGCTAGCAAATCTAACAACTGTTGTACTTCTTCATGACCTAACAATTGATAAGCATTGTTGGTTAACAATTGGCTTAAGTGTGTGGCCACTACGGTGGCTGCATCCACCACCGTATAACCAAGGGTTTGTGCATGCTCTCTTTGATTGGCTCTGATCCAAACCGCGTCAAGTCCAAAGGCAGGATCTTTAGTCACTTTACCTTCTAACTTGCCAAATACTTGTCCAG
>QIJM01000382.1 GCA_003232445.1 Paraglaciecola arctica | reverse complement strand
TTGACAAGCTCCCCATTCCTCCTTACTAGCTCTCTCCTAACATCATCCCATTTCGTTAGAATCAGAACCTCATCTATCTTTTCTTCACCCCGGTATTCATATGCATGCAATCCAATCGGTTCCCTTTCATAGACAACCATGTAATCCCTGATAGCCCTTTCCAAAGAAAGCCTTGATGAATCCACAATGTTTTCAATTTTTTCTCGCGCTTGTTTGTGGATTCGACTAATGGCTTCAATGTAGGTTCTGGTAGCAGATCTAAGATTAACTTCGTCAGGCATTTCTTTTAATACCAGTTTCTTAAAGCCGCCATCCAGAAGCAATTCTTTTTTTTGCGCACCAAAGAATAAGGAATACTCTAATAGTCCGTCATCAAGATCAGTCCATTTTGAACCAGTAGAAATTCGATGCACGGGAATACCGCTGTGTTGAACGTAATTTCTTAGCGCCTCCATGAACCGATATTCAAAACTTGCATCATATTCCGTTGAAAATAGCTCTTTAACTACTGTTTTTGTATCATCATCAGATGAGATACATGAGCATATATGGCTTGAAAGTTGATCTGTGTATAACCGAACTGCCGTTAGTAAATTGACAAGGCGAATATTTAAAGCCAACCGAACATCGAAGAAGTCTTTGTATTCGATATGGTTGCGAACCATCTCCGATATGGATGCGTTTGTGGCTTCGCGCTCCAACTCTAGGAAGTTACTGATAATTATCTCGTATTTTTCTTCCATCGCTAATGCATGAGATAAAATTGGCCTAGAAGCTTTCAAGTGCTCAAATCGCTCTTGCTCAATTTCCAACTCTGGAAATCGCCCTAGCCCACCTATTCTGAGGATGTATTTATTGCTCATAACGTTGAGCTAAACGGCGCGTTTACGCGTCCGGTGGAGGCGGGTTTTTGCCGGAACGAATTTGAGCGTTTTGTTATACAAAATTAGTCATCACTTTTCAGTCCGTCTAATGCACGTTCAAAAGTACCCCATGTAGCTCCTGTTTTATTGAGTAATGTACCAAATCCTGGGTTATTTCCTTCGCCCAAATACACAGTTTCACCTTTATTATTTAAAAGCTGAACGGATGAATTTGTACCAAAAGCAGCATGGGTATATTGCCATTTTAGTATATAGTCAGATTTTTCTTTATCTTGAATTGTTTTAAATCCCATTTTTGCAAATTCGTATTCTAAGCGTTGTTTTATATTAAATTTATCACCAATGAAATTCTCGATAAATACTGTTGCTCCCTGATTCAGGTCTACATGTTTTCGAACTGTATTATTTCCAGTGCAAGATGCAATAAAAATACTGAAAGATAACAAAAATAATAACTTAATTAAATTTTTACATTTATTCATATTCCCTCCCCCATAATTTTGTATGTATAACGGTTGGCGTGAATGGCGGAGGGGCGCGCCAGCGTCCCGACGTCCGCTCGACGCCATGGTTATACCGCACTACCCACACCTATAAGGGTAAGCACCAAACCTATTATAAATGCTGCGCCTGCACTCCATTGGAGCGCGAGGTATGCGCGCTTGAGAACATTAAACTGCTTATCACGCACTGTACGGAAGATATGGTCCGTTACTTCTTCGGCATCAAAACGTGATTTTGCTTCTTGAAACCTACACCTATCCCGCGAGGAGTTATACGCTGATATATATTTCAGGAACACAAGAGACACAATGCCGATAACAAAAACCCACGCACCAGTATATTGCCAGCATGATACAAGTGGCTTCGATTGTATGAAGCCGATTGATATTGTTGCTGCGGCACCATTAGCTAGCCAAAGGTGCTTTTCAAGATCATTAACGGTATGTGTCTCAAGGGATCGCGATTTCTCCCAATAGTCCGCTAGTGATGCCTCAAATCGGTTTAGGTCTTCTGGCGAATACTCACTTCGCTTCTTGTCTTGGAGATTAAACATGTCCCTCTCTTGCGGTATAACGCTTAGCTCAGCGGCAATTCAAAGCGGCGCGTTTTTGCGAAAGCAAAAAAAGTGCCGCTTTGAATTGTCCGCTGGAGCTTTTTGTTAGCTGTTTTCATTTTGTGAACCCTGGCGATCGGCTCTGTGTTTTTCCCACTCTTCTTGTTCTATCCGTCTATCCTCATTCGTGTACACATCTGCTTTGATTTTCTTGAAGCCACTTGCGAAATGCCCAATATCTTTTTGTATTTTTTCTAGATGTGTTGAAATTTTTCGTAATGGGTCCCCGCCACCAAGCTCTGATACACCTTGATATTCAGTAAAATTGAAAAATGACTTAGATGAATATTTTTCGCCTTCAATATCTTCAAAAGATATATCTACCTCTATTACACATTCAAGGGTCTTTTCACCATATTTTTTATGTAAATCTATAAAGCTAAATAGGTAGCTTGACCTATGTTCACCAGAACTTAGCGAAGATATACCTTTTTTTAGAATAATTAGTTTATTGAATTCTTCAAGCAAACCTTCGTAAACATCTCGCGCATCATCGTTGGCGTTTATAAATTGAAATTGGATATTTTGTGCAGTACCTGTCCCATTATTTGATATATGAATATCAATGAAATTAAATCCCGCAGGGCTTGATTTTAAATATAAGCTAATACTCGGTTTTATTGCATCTTTTCTAATTTGCTCAATTTGGGATAACTGGATCATCCTTAACCCCCATGTTTCTTTTGCAAGAACAATGGTGAGTACTGCTATTGTTACTGTCGCAAATGCTGATACCCATGATGATAAATTATCTTGCGATAAAGTAATTGCACTTTCAACATTGATACCAACCACAAGACCAATTATAAAAACGACAGGCAACATAAGGAGAACTGCAAGGCTTCCAACTATCCAGCGATTTTTAGTTTCTGCTACTTTGTCCATTTTATTTTCCTACAGCTAACGGCTTGGCTAAGAGGCTGCCAGAGGAGCGCAGCGACGAAGGCAGTCCTACTTGAGCCACTTGTTGGGCGCAGCATCGACTATTTTTATCTAAAACATATCGCCCTGCGGATCATCACCTGTTTCGTACATTTTCTGCACAAACGCAATTGCATCATCTACTCGTTCAAGTTGTTTTGATGCGGGGTCGTCCATCTCGATATAAGGCGGAAATACATTGCCATATATTTTTCGCTCATCATCAAGGTAAGAGCGCAAGATGGCGAGACGTTCTTGTGCGTGTGATCTTCGATCCGAATCAATATTCGTAATTCTTTTGGCTTTCTCTCGGTCGCTGAAGAATGTATCCATTGCGACATTTGCCAAGTATTCTGTGCGTTTTGACAGGTATCTTATATGGTAAAAACCCGCAGCAGAAATCTTTACATAATCATCAAAAGTAATATTCTTGCTTCTCTGATGATCGGCAGTAATCAACCCGTGATTGAGACATTTTTCTAGCGCCCACATCATATCTTCGGTGCTATAACCATGGTGTGAATGCGCTTCTATTACATCCGGCACATGATAGTATCCTTCTAACTTAAAGCCGGTATGTTTTTTCCTGTTAGATGCTAAATAATCAAGTATTTCTACCATAAGAAAATTATTCGCAGTTCCGCTGTCCTCTGGAACATCAAATATATTGGCTATATAGCCATGCCCTTCCGCATAATATTTATAATTTGTGCGCATTAATATCTTAATAATCTGCCACTCTGGAATATGTCTTTTGCTCCCTTCTGACATAGAAAGGAGAAGTTGCTCTGGGAGATAGCCAGACATAAGTATTTCCGTAAACATTTCTAATGCTCGGCGAATATTTCTGCCTGACAGCGCTTCCAGAATTACACGTATGTTGCGCTTTGGGTTGAATATAGAGATGTATATAGCCATCAGATAACGACCAATATTATCTGATGGGTAAGTTACCGTTGCACCATTTGACAAAGTGAATGTTTGTGTCTTTTTTGCATTCTTAGTTAAATGCTCAAGTGCTAACTCTAATCTTTTACGCGCAACAGTAATAAAGCTTGGCGCAGTTATCCGAAAAGCGAAGGGTTTTAGAAACGCGTCAAGTGGCGGTTGATCTTTATATGCATCAAATGTCTCATCTCGCAACGACAACACAGTGAAACATTTGTTTTTGTGTCTGAACCACTGTACTGATTGAAATATTTGTAGCTGCTGATCACGGTCTCGTCTATCAACATTATCGAACACAACAATGACGGGGATACTCTTATCTTTCGCATAATAACGTATGATGCCGGAAGATAGTTTGATCGGGTCATCTGACCACTGTTTCAAGTCATCAGACAGCTTTAGCTCATATTCTTGTGTATTATTTTCATACAGCAGTTTATATACTCCAGCTTTTCTGCTTGCTATATCAGGTGAGAAATACCGGCACAGATTGTCAAATGAAAGTGTGTCCACATCGTTAGAACTGTAGGCGTGGATAAACTGAGCACACATCCATGATTCTATGTTAGACAGATTGCTTGGTGCCTCATTGAAATTTACTACCACCCAAAGTGTATTTTGTCTGATTTCTGAATCAATTAGGTAGCTTAAGTAACGCTCGATGAACATTGATTTACCTGCGCCAACACTGCCTACCAATAGTATGAAGGGGTCAGGCACGTCGCTACGAGCTTCAATGGCCGATTGTATAGCTTGATCAACATGCACTGCCTTGCTCTTTGTGGTTTTAACTGCTGAAAACGACTCATGATCTGGTATTCGATCTTTTAGTAGTGCGTCAAGAGTGGCATTGTACTTTGTTAGTTCTTGGGTTGTGCAGTATCCTCTTTCAATCACTTCGGAAGAATGCGCTGTTTCATCCGGATCAAAGTACTTCCTCAGAAGTGGAGCTAATTCTGCGGCAAAAGAATTAGTTGGTATTTTTTCATTCTGGCGTGATGGGCCTCCAATCATATACAAAGGCTTGAAACGTGTTGAAGGTGTTAGGAGATTCCTTATTTTCTTGCATAGAGGAAACAGGGCTTTCTTTCCTTGTGTTACCCTCAATGATTCAAGAGCAGCGGACCCTTCATTCAGGTCACAAACTTTATGTTTTTCCGCAGAGCTTTCGCTATCCCAAGGACCAAATATTACTTCAATTCCATTACATGAGAGAATCTGAGATGCAGGATTTACTGACTCTGGGTACCTTTTATTAATTTCTGCAGCATATAGGCGTGCTTCCCTATAACCTATTTCGCAGTCGATGGATGGTTTTTTTACTTCGATGATAAGTACTGGAATGCCACCAAGATATATAACGTAATCTGGATAGTAGCCGACTTTTTTCCCTGCGCCTTTATCAATATCAGTAGGAGCTAAATAGTCCTTTGTTTTTATTTCAAATGAGACGTACCCAAGCGCGTCCGTGAGGAGTGGGAACATTATCTTCTGTTCCACGTCACTTTCGCTTGCGATCATCGTTAGGTTTTCAAGGTGCATTTGGTAAATCCTACTGTTTTTGCGCCCAACAGGTATTGGACGGAAAACGACCGTGTTTCACTGCGGCCACTTTCCTTCCATGATGTTTTTGTTTCAATATTTTCTTCATAATTT
>QIJM01000125.1 GCA_003232445.1 Paraglaciecola arctica | reverse complement strand
GTATCAGCAAAAGACATGGCGTATTCCATGGTTTCCATCGAGCGAATTTCCCCAATTAAAATCACATCCGGCGCTTGGCGTAATGAACTTTTCAATGCGTCGTCAAAAGACTTAGTGTCTATCCCCACCTCTCGCTGAGTGACCACACAATTGGCATGTTCATGCACAAATTCTATAGGATCTTCGATGGTCAGAATATGCCCTTTTGAATGTTGATTTCTATGTCCTATCAATGCAGCTAAAGAGGTTGATTTACCTGTACCTGTGGCACCCACAAATAACAACAATCCACGCTTGGACATAATTATATCTTTTAATATTTCAGGTAAACCTAGTTCTGAAACTTGAGGAATTTGCGTGACAATACGTCTCACGACCATCCCGGCCATATCCCGCTGCCAAAAGGCACTGCAACGAAAGCGACCTATTTCATCGCGGGCGATAGCAAAATTACACTCTTTGGTTTGTTCAAACTCATCCTTTTGTTTGTCGCTCATGGCGTCATGCACTAAGGCTAAAGCGTCTTCTTCGGTTAAATTACTGCCACCTATGGGCGTCATTTGACCGTTTACTTTTGCGCTAACGGGAAAACCAACTGTGACAAATAAATCTGATGCACCTAAACCTTGCATCTCTTCTAAATAAGGCGTGAGTTCCATAATTAATTCCTAAAAACTAGAGGTCGGTTTTTTATCGATAGATTTTGCCGCCGCATCTTGTGCCGTAATAAGGCCTTGAGCGACTAATCTCTGCAAACACTGATCCATAGTCTGCATCCCATGGGATTGACCTGTTTGAATAACCGAATACATTTGCGGTACTTTATCTTCGCGGATAAGGTTTCGAATAGCCGGAATACCCAGCATAATCTCATGCGCCGCTACCCTTCCTCCGCCGACTTTCTTCAACAAGGTTTGAGAAATAACCGCACGCAACGACTCGGACAACATAGAACGGATCATCGATTTTTCCGCCGCAGGGAACACATCTATTAATCTATCAATGGTTTTAGGTGCCGAGTTGGTGTGTAATGTTCCAAACACTAAATGTCCTGTTTCAGCGGCCGAGATTGCTAAGCGGATAGTTTCTAAATCTCGCAATTCACCCACCAAGATGATATCGGGATCTTCACGCAACGCTGAGCGCAGCGCATTGTTGAAACTGTGGGTGTCTCTATGCACTTCACGCTGATTGAGTACACAAAGCTTGTTCTCATGGACAAATTCAATGGGGTCTTCAATCGTTAAAATATGCTCACGTTTAGTCGAGTTAATATGATCAACCATGGCCGCCAAAGTGGTGCTTTTTCCCGAACCTGTAGCGCCAGTCACAAGTATAATGCCGGTGGGCTGATTAATAATTTCTTTAAATATTTGCGGCGCGCCTAAATCATCTAAACTTAAAATCTCACTAGGGATGGTTCTTAACACTGCTGCTGCACCACGGTTTTGCACGAAAGCATTGACTCTAAAGCGTGATAAGTCTTTTACTTCAAAAGAAAAATCGGTTTCAAGATTTTCTTCATATTCTTTACGCTGTTTGTCGTTCATGATTTCAAAAATCAAAGCATGCACTTCTTTATGCTCGAGGGCAGGTATATTTAGTTTTCTCATTTCACCGTCGACCCGAATAATAGGTGGCAGACCAGCAGAAAGATGTAAATCAGAGGCTTTATTTTTAACACTAAAGGCTAAAAGTTCGGTAATATCCAAGCAATATTCTCCGTATATCAAGTTACAATATGGAAACCATAGCAGAACGACTCAAAAGCGTACAAATAACCGTCGAGCAATCTACCTTAGACGCCCATCGTCTATCAATTGCGGTGAAATTGCTAGCGGTGAGTAAAACCAAACCCGTATCTGATATTGTGCAAGCGTATGAAGTGGGACAACGTTTGTTTGGTGAGAACTACGTACAAGAAGGCGTAGAAAAAATACAAGCGTTACAAACACTTGATGATATTGAGTGGCATTTCATCGGGCCATTGCAATCGAATAAAACCCGTTTAGTGGCTGAACACTTCGATTGGGTGCAAACAATCGATAGACTCAAAATAGCACAACGACTGAATGACCAAACCCGTTCACACAAAACATTAAATGTGTGTATCCAAGTGAATATTGACGACGACGAAAACAAAGCGGGGATAAGTGCAGATGAACTCAATGACTTTGCCAAAGCCATTGCTAAGCTACCTAGCCTGACACTGCGCGGGCTTATGACTATGCCTAAGGCCAAGCAATCTCAAGCAGAACAAGCAGCCAGCTTTGCTCGAATGTCAGCATTATTTGAAGATCTTAAAAAGCACTATTCATCAGTCGATACATTATCCATGGGCATGTCGGGTGATATGCAAAATGCCATTAATAACGGCAGTACTATGCTCAGAGTAGGCACAGCCATTTTTGGCTCACGCGAGTTTGGCTCGAACAACTAACATAGGGACAAACATGCAACACAGAAAAATAGCCTTTATTGGTGCGGGCAACATGACAAGAAGCATTGTCAGTGGTTTAGTCAAAAATGCCTATCCAGCACATTTGATAACAGCCAGTAACCCGTCGATTGGAAAACTGTCCGCTCTACAGGCTGATTTTGCCATTAAGGTCACCCAAGATAATAACGAAGCGGTGGATGCAGCAGATGTCATTGTGCTTGCCGTAAAACCCCAACTTATGCAGCATGTATGTGCGAAGCTGGCAGAAGAACAGAACATAAACGACAAACTTTTTGTGTCGATTGCTGCGGGGATCAACACCGCACGGCTTCAGCAAATGCTTGGCGGAGAGTTGGCGATTGTCCGCACTATGCCCAATACTCCTAGCGCCTTAGGCAAAGGGATGACTGGCCTATTTGCAGATATCAATGTCGACGAAGTTGATAAACAATATGCCGCTGACTTAATGCGTCAAGTGGGTAAAATAGCTTGGGTCGAAAAAGAGTCAATGATAGACGGTGTTATTGCCGCAGCGGGCAGCAGCCCAGCTTACTTTTTCTTGTTTTTAGAAGCGATGCAAAAAGAAGCAGAACAGCAGGGATTTGACCATGCAACAGCTCGATTAATGGTTCAGCAAGCGATGTTAGGTGCGGCTGAAATGGTTTGTCACAATCCCCACCTTGAATTAAGCGAGTTGCGTACCCAAGTTACCTCTAAAGATGGTACAACTGCCAAGGCTATAGAATCGTTTCAGCAGCAAGGGTTAGAACAAATAGTTGCCAACGCCATGCAAGCCGCGGTCAAACGCGCTGAACAAATGGCACAGCAATTTTAGATACCTTTTTTAAATGCTTTAGTTTAGATATATACCGAGGAAAACCCAGAATATGAGTTCAGTTCAGTTTTTAATTGATTTTGTTTTTAACATTTATTTAATGGTGGTGTTATTACGCCTGTGGTTACAGTTTAGCAGAGCAGATTTTTACAATCCATTTAGCCAGTTTGTGGTCAAAGCCACCCAACCTATAGTGGCACCGATGCGCAGAGTATTGCCTTCGATTGGTCGCTTAGATACTGCGACCTTAGTACTCGCACTATTGGTCGCTGGATTAAAAATTGTGACTCTTAATCTGGTGCTAGGAGGTACAGGTCTCAACATCCTGTCTTTAGTCGTGGTGTCATTTATTATTGTCATTAAAGAAGCGCTGACTTTAGTTATGTATGTACTTATTCTGCGTGCAATTATGAGTTGGGTAAGCCAAGGTAAAAATCCGATGGAATTAGTCTTAGGCCAACTCACGGAACCAATGCTAGCTCCTATTCGTAAAAGAATGCCTGATATGGGCGGATTAGACTTGTCGGTGATGGTCGTAATTGTTCTGTTACTGTTTATACAAAAACTACTAGGTGATTTATTTGGCATTTTCTAAATTGAAGGTTATTAACCATTATTTTCTGACTCTCTCGTTAGCCCTAGGGCTACTGTTTCCTTATCCAGTTAACGCTGAACAAAAGCAAATACTGGGCAGCTGGGACGTGCATTATATCGCCTTAAATACCACGTTTTTAACGCCTCAGGTGGCCAAACAAAACGGCATTGTACGCAGTAAGTTTAATGGACTCATTAACATCTCGGTACTAGACAGAAAAGACAAGGCAGCACAATCCGTGGTCTTAACGGGTGAGGCTAAAAACTTACTCGGTGTGGTTAAAAAGCTGGCGTTTAAGCAGGTAACAGAAGGCAAAGCAATCTACTATTTAGCCGTATTGCCTTTTAGCGACCGAGAGCAGTACCGTATTTCCATCAACATTAACGATGGGCTTAAGCAAAAAACGCTCAAATTTCAGCATAAATTTTATGCTGATTAAGATTGTCATAACACAATAGATATAATTCATGTCACTTGAATATTGGTGATGCGTTTCAATCACTTGTATTCTTGTTACCTATTATATTCACATACTTTTAGCTCGAGAAAATCATGCATCCTGACCTTAAACCTGCCAACCCTAATTTTTCTTCTGGCCCCTGCGCCAAACGCCCTGGTTACGATGTCAGCAAACTCGATTTATCCGTGTTGGGCCGATCTCACCGAGCAACTATTGGCAAACAAGCGCTAAAGAGTGCTTGCCTTGATACCGCTAAAATATTGAGTCTACCTAAAGGTTATCGTGTCGCCGTTGTACCCGCTTCCGATACGGGTGCGATGGAAATGGCCATGTGGTCAATGCTTGGGGAGCGACCTGTTGATGTATTGTACTGGGAATCTTTTGGTCAAGGTTGGGCCACAGATATCACCAAACAGTTACAATTGGAAAACACTCGGGTATTAAGCGCTGAATACGGCCAATTACCTGATCTATCAAAAGTTAACTGTGATCACGATCTAGTATTTACATGGAACGGCACGACGTCTGGTGCAAAAGTGCCGAATGCAGATTGGATTGACTCCAAGCGTAAAGGGTTAACCTTTTGCGATGCCACCTCAGCGGTTTTTGCGCAAAAAATGGACTGGGACAAACTCGATGTGATCACCTACAGCTGGCAAAAAGTGTTAGGCGGTGAAGGTGGGCATGGCATGTTAATTCTTAGCCCTCGCGCAGTCGAACGCCTTGAAAGTTATACCCCACATCGCCCTTTGCCTAAAATTTTCCGTATGACTAAAGGTGGAAAATTAATTGAAGGTTTATTCACTGGCGCAACTATCAATACGCCTTCCATGTTGTGCGTGGTGGATTATTTAGACGCTTTGAATTGGGTTGAATCTATAGGCGGTGTAACCGCGACTATTGCTATAGCAGATAAAAACTTAGCCACAATAGAAACGTTTGTCGAACAACACGATTGGATAAAGTTTCTGGCTCAAAATGCAAATATACGCTCAAATACTAGCGTTTGTTTAACCCTTGATTTAACCCCAGAGCAAGTTAAATCCGTTGTCAAATTGTTAGAAGAACACCAAGTTGCCTATGATATTGGTGCTTACCGAGATGCGCCTGCTGGATTGAGGATTTGGTGTGGCACCATCGAAAACAATAACTTAGAAGCCTTAATGCCTTGGCTTGAGTGGGCTTACCACAGCGTAAAAAAGCAAATCCTTTAAGCAATTGATTTCCCCCAATTCTTGCCAAAAATAGTTAAGGAATAAGATGTACAAAATCAAAACATTTAATCAAATTTCGGTCAAAGGGTTAGAACGTTTTAGTCGTGAAAAATATGAAGTGGGATCGGATATTGGCCACCCAGATGCGCTGTTATTGCGCAGTCATAAATTACACAATGAAGTCCTCGCAGATTCAGTACTTGCCG
>QIJM01000215.1 GCA_003232445.1 Paraglaciecola arctica | reverse complement strand
CCAACTAAACCAATAAGCATGACAAACCACAACACAGGATAGAAAGCAGCAAAACCCACCATAAACAAAGGCGTGGCAGTATAAGCTGCAAGTTCGAGTGACTTGGTATACGTTGGCGCTGCATCAAATGCTTTGGCTAGTTCATGAATTAATACCGCTAAGGCAATCACACCTGTCATCAAACCAAAATACATACCAATGCTCATCAGCATGGCGCTATTATGAGTCAATTTTATAATGTCACCTACACCGATACTCCAACCAATATGCGCAGCTGAATAATAACTCATCAAAACAGGTATTAAGGAAATGATAGCTATATGACTTAAGCTGTAAAAATAGCTTTCATGACGTTCGTCAATTGAATGCCACTCTTCTTTTGGATGTGTATATAATCCCCACAGGTGATTTAAAATCATACAACTCGGTCTCTTATGTTGTTGAAAAGCCAATACGTTTTGTTAATTAAAAATAAACATATCATTAACAATTATTGTCGGTGAGTAGACTCAAAGCGTCAACCTTTTTATCTGTGTCAATGTAAGCTTATTGATCTTTATCAAAGGTTAACTTGTCGTGTTGGATCGTATGGTTAAATAATATTTATCGGTGAAGTGATTGATGAAACTGTCGGTATTGGTTTGGGGTCATATCACAAATCGATTTAAAAGCACGGGTAAAAGGCCCTACCGATGCAAAGCCGCTCTCCAGTCCTACTACTAATATTGGCCATTGAGCATTTTGTGGATCCTTCAATAGGATCCTTGCATGTTCGATACGCATTTCGTTAATAAATTGGTTGAAGTTTCGCGCATTAAAATGGTGGCGAAAAATTCGGCTTATACGGTATTCCGATACACTCATGTGGCGCGCAAGGTCAGCCACTTTTAAATTTGTCTGCAAGTACATGTTTTGCTGCTCTAACACTTGCTGTATTTGTTTGGCTAAAGCCTGCTCACCTTCATTGTCAATGACGTTTATTTTCTCAATACAAACCGTCTTTGTGGGTATGATTTCATCGAGGTAACTTGGTGCAATGTATTTGGCACATGTAGGTTTCCGGTGAAAACGCCAATAAATAAGGACTTGAGTCACTATTATTATTTGAATGGCGCAAATTGTTGAGAGTACTTTACCTAGTTCGGCAATAGCATCGGGCGACCCAGCAAATTTCACTAAAACGGTACAAACGAGCACAGCTGAGCAATAGCTGGATAGAAAGAGTAGACGTTGCCAAAGCTGCTGTCCTTGTGCTTTGGATAATCCTCTACATCCTTCCCATGCTCCTAGAACTAACATACAAGAGGAAAATAAGTTTATTATCTCATATAGTGCAACTCGACCTTGTTGCAGAGCTGCTATCTCACCTAGAGCCATACTCTGTGCCAATCCAAGACCTTGACCTGCAATAAGCAGCAAGCCCAAACCACCTGCTGCAAGAATGTGTTTCCCAGAAATCGGGTTTGTTTCTCGAAATAATGCCCGTGCAACAAGCCAAAAACCATTACAGGTTGCGCATGCTCCCATGCCGACTATGAACCGATATGCAGCCATTTGCTCATCGCCAAGTTGTCTGGCTGCGAACATGGCAATCGAGCCACAAAAAATAGCGAATACAATATGAATTGTGCGTTTTTGACGAACAAATAGCTGCAGCAACAATATGAGTAAACTAACTAACAACAAAGCGCTATGGATAGATAACAATTCCAAGGCAACATTCTCTTAAATAACGTAATACCATATTAGCCCGTGTTTGGTTAATAGAAAAAGAAGAAGTGTTTCTCAATATTTCTGTATTTCTATACGCCGAATTTAAAATTCGGCGCGACTCACTTCCTTGCAATGCCCATTGTTAATGCCTGTTATCTAACCTCACAGGAAAACTAATGATAAGTGCAGCAACTACCGCTAAGGCAGTTCCTTTTGACCCGACAAAACGCGCCAACCAATTTCTGCATCTGAGTGTGAGTACTTGGGTGGCCATTGCCCTAATTGGCCAGTGGTTTTTTGCCACCTATGTGTTTGTCTTGTACGTATTCCCAATCGTATCGGGCAATCCAGAGCTGGTTAATTTGAGCCAACCTATAATCGGCTATGTCAAAGGCGATACCTTTGGCAACGCTGCGTTATTTTTTCACGTTATACCTGCTGCGTTACTAAGTGTTGGGGGCATCATTCAATTGTTGCCATTTGTGCGTAGAAAATATCCTGCTTTGCATCGTTGGAACGGCAGAATGTTTTTGAGCTTAGGTTTAATGGGGGCATTATCTGGACTTTATTTAACTTGGGTACGTGACGCACGTCTAAGTGATGTGGGTTCTTTGGGCTTTACCTTAAACGGTATTTTAATTATCATTGCCGTGGTTTTCGCTTGGCGCTATGCAAGGGTCAAACAATTCGATACTCATATGCGTTGGGCAATTCATGCCTTTATACTCGTCAACGGTGTGTGGTTTTTTAGATTATATTTAATGGCTTGGTATGTTGCTAATCAGGGGCCAAATGGCAATTCGTCCAATATAGACGGCCCAATGGATATCTTTTTATCATTTGCTTGTTACGGTATTCCAATGGTCATTGCGGAGTGTGTGTTTTGGGCAAAACGTCAAAAACAGGCGTTGAGAACTTGGGCTGTATCTGCGTTGATTGTAATAGGTACTCTAATTACATTAATAGGTGTAGTGGCTGCTATCATGATGATGTGGATACCCCGCATTTCCTCGGTACTTTGAGTGGTTCATTAATACTGTGTCAGTATGCAATAAAGGTATTAACTCAGCTGGTTTAATCAGTTTAGTTTTACGTAGAAGACCCTTTTGGTAATATCTTGGAAATATACAGCCAAGGCGCTAATAATGTGTCAATTATGTTAAAGTGCGCGACTAAAATTCTATTTAGACACATATTCATTAGGCAGTATTATGATCCCATGGATCCCACTTGGAACCGCACAAATTCCCAACAATGGTGGCGAATTAAAGTTTTCTCAACGAGGAGATGAATTCTCTATTCGTTTATCGGGTATACGCGGTGAACTAATGAATAGTCGCTTGTTCAACTCAGAAAAAATGCTTGCCGAATTGGGTTGTGTTTATCTTAAATCAACGGACAATGCGCAGGTATTAGTGGGTGGCTTAGGTATGGGATATACACTGGCCGCAGCGCTAAAAATGGTGCGTGCAAGCTCCCAAGTTACCGTTGCAGAACTCATTCCTGAAGTGGTTGTTTGGAATCAGGGGCCACTAGGTAACTGCGCTAAAAATCCGCTTCAAGATCCTCGTACAAAAGTACATGTTGGTGATGTAAGAGAGCTATTGAAAATTAGACAACCCACTTTCGATGCTATTTTACTGGATGTGGATAATGGCCCCGAGGGACTGACTCAAAAAGACAATAACAGTATTTATTCGTCGCAGGGTTTGGAAGATATATACAAAACACTTCGACCCAAGGGCATGTTGGCCATATGGTCTGCTGGTCCTGATCATCTGTTTACGGTACGCCTAAAGAAGGCCGGATTTAAAGCTGATACGCGCATTGTGCGAGCGCGTCCTGGAAAGGGCAGTCGGCATACTATTTTTCTGGGGCGTAAACCTTAGTTTTCCTAGTATATAATTGACTCGACATAAACTACTTTCAATCCCCATGGTTTATGTCGAGACGCTTAGCTTGGCTCAATTGAAAAATGATCAACTCTAATCAAGCATCTCATACAAGAAAATATTATAATCTAATGGTCAAGACTTTTTAACGTCAACATAGAGGATAAGTTATTAATGTCGAATACCTTTTTAGAGAAACATGTCAATAAACTAACAGTATCAGGTTTACTCGTTATCGCTTGCCTGTTGATGTTAATCATCTATGTTTGGACACAGGCTAAAGCGGCCGAGGAACGGTTGGTTGAGCAGCAATTTAATCTTTCACTGGTGAACCTCAGTCAAAACATAGATGCGCGCATTGCAAGTATGAAATTGATCGCAAAAACGATTGCTAATGATAAACACATTAAAGATTGGATAGATAACGGATTAGCGGCGGATAAAACCTCAATATTAGTCGACAAACTTGGCTTTTTAGTCAATGAATACGGACTCACTAGTGCTTCGTTCGCCGACAAAAATACTCACATGTATTGGAACCATGAAGGTTTTTTAAGGGTGTTACAACCTGATATCGACACTTGGTATTTTGCTTATTTGGCAAGTGGCAAATCAGACCTGGTCAGTGTGTACCACGACAAAAACAAAAATCGTGTTGATGTTTATGTTAACTATCAACAAACAGACGGTAATGGATTGTCGGGCATCGCAACCTCATTTAATGGTGTATTGGATATGTTAAACAATTCCATATTCGCCAAACATGGCGACATCTATTTGGTCGATAGCTTAGGCAAGATTCAAGTACATGCAGAAGCCAATATTGCAGGCACTAAAAGCCTACAAGATATGTTTGCTGAGGATATCGTGGATAGCTTGTTACAGCCAAATTCAACGGAGTTTATTAAGGTCAAGCAGACGGGAAGTCAGTTGTTAGGTGCCCGCTATATTCCGAGTATGAACTGGTATGTGGTGGCAAATGTCACTAAGGCGAATAAATAATACCAATCCACCCTAACAATTAGCCAACACTGGAAACGCTTTCTTGAATATTACAGAGCTACTTTACCCTATAAACTCATTCCTCCAATGCCAAACCCCACAAAGTTGGATTGACGAGGCTATCAAGCCGGAAAACCTGCCAATATTGTTGTTGGATCACTGTAATTGTGAGTTAAAAGCAGCGCAGACAGCTATGTTACTTTTACGCCGTTATGCGGTAGATCAGCAAAGTAGTGATGCTTTGCTAGCATGGTTAAAGCCTTATGAAGACTTTGTTTACCGTAAAATTGGCAATGGTGATTTTAGTGATTACGTTCATCTGTCAAAAAAACTGATCAGTAAGTCTGATTTTGAACATGGTGACGAGTTGATCAGTAAAATGGTACTGTTGATTAAAGAAGAGTTACATCATTTTCAGCAGGTTTGGGAAATTATGCAAAGTAGGGGCATTGCCTACGACAATCTTACCGCGTCACGTTATGCCAGGGGCATGATGAAATGTGTACGCACTCATGAACCCGCCAAACTCAGTGATACGCTAATTTGTGGCGCTTATATTGAAGCGCGTTCTTGTGAACGATTTGCCAAATTAGCCCCATACTTAGATGATGAGCTAGAGAAATTTTATGTGTCATTGCTACGCAGCGAAGCAAGGCATTTTCAAGACTATTTAACCTTGGCGACCAAAATCAGTCTGACTAGCATTGATCAAAGAATCAGTTTTTTTGGGGATAAAGAAGCTGAACTTATCCAAATACCTGATCAAGAATTTCGCTTTCATAGCGGCTCTTTCGCCAACTGCAGTTAATATTAGTTGGCAGATAACCGCACTGTGGCCCCTAAAGAAATATCATCCACCACTAATGTTGGATTCCACTTCAATAAATCCAATATTGAGACACCATAACGTTGTGAAATTTGGTACAGGGTTTCACCCCTTTTTATGGTGTGAAAGGTT
>QIJM01000517.1 GCA_003232445.1 Paraglaciecola arctica | reverse complement strand
TTTTAGAGCGGATACGTATTGGCTACTTTTCAATAAAGTAAGTGCCCCAACCGTCATAATCCACTTTATGTTTAGTGGCAATAGCAAAAAGTTTATCGGTATCTTGGTTGATTAAATTGGTATCCAACATACGTTCGACTACGGCATCAAAACAAAATACTTCTTCGCCATCTTCTAGTTCTAATTCTTCGGCATCACCGACTTCAAAACCGGCTTTAAAGGCATCAACAGCAGCTTTTTCTAACACTTCAAAGTCAGCGCTAGCAAAATGATATTCGATGGTGTGTGCTTGACTGGCATCGCTGCCGTCTTCGATCAATGCTTCGACGGTTTCTTGATTAAACTCATGCCATTCGGCCAGTTCGGATGTGGTTTCTGAATTCATAAAATGCTCCTCTGAGCTAATGGAACTAACCCGTTTTGTTGTCTAATTCAGCATCTACTTTTTTGATCTGTAATTGCATTTTTTGATGAAAATATTCAGCGTTCTGTTTAATGGATCTGTTTTCATCCATAAATTCTGGCTCTGACAGTTCGATTAATAAAGTGCCGTTGTCCCATCGATTTAGTTTTATTTTGTCGTATAATCTGCTGGCAGCAATCGTCACTATAGGTTCATTGGTGGCTTTGGCAATACGAAATGCGCCTGTTTTAAAAGGCAACAATCCGCGACCATAGCTGCGTGTACCCTCAGGGAAAAACCACACAGATAAACGCCTTTTTTGAATTTTTTGCACTGTGTCTTGCAAAGTATCATGGGCACGATCTGAGTTTTTTCGGTCTATCATAATGTTACCTGTTAACCAATATATCTGGCCAATCACGGGGATCCACTTAAGGCTTTTTTTACCGACTGTTACTGTACCTTTTTGCGTGGCACCGCATATGGTCAATAAATCATAACTATTCTGATGATTAGCAATAAATACATAAGGCCCACCTTGTTTGACGCTATCTGGTACGCGGATTTCAATTTTTAATCCCAACAAAGTAGAAACAGAACTATATAAGATACCGGTAGCGTGCACATTATCCCGATGAAAAGGCCGCAGCAAACAAATCAATATGAGTACAAGATTGATCATCAAAAAATAAAAGAATATCGCAACTATGCGTAAAAGCGCTAACAAGGCATACCCTTATCAATGAATTGGGCGCAGAGTATACCCATGTTAAGTTATTAGCTAAAACACTTATACCATTTGATTTACAATTGGGTATATTTTAGCGTTTTTTGTTACTGCATAAATAAATGAATAAAATTCTTAATTAGCCGATACTTAACAAAGTAATAAACACTTTCAATCATTAAGGCTACTTATTCTATGCAAATGTTTAAACATGAAGATCTCGATGACGATATTCTCATCGACCTATCGGAAGAAATTAACGAACTTTATGAAGCCAGTGAGCAAACCTTAATTGAATTGGAATTAAAGCCTGAAGATAACGAATTACAACGTTCACTATTTCGTTCAATCCACACCATTAAAGGCGACTTAGGCCTAGTTAACTTTTCTCCGCTCATCCCTCTTCTGCAATACAGCGAAGACTTGCTTGATTACTTACGTAAAGGGCAAATTCAATACACCAGTAATATGAGTGACTTAGTATTATTGATCATAGATAGAGTCAAAGTATTCGTACAAAGCTGCAGTAAAACTGGGCAAGCTGAATATGATAAGGAGATGTTTGAGCGACTTGTTGACGCTATCAAACGTATTACGCCTGAAAATGGTGCTGATCATGAACAATTGTTAGCCCATGCAGTATTGATATTAGATCCTAGCCTTGACCTAGGTATTGAACAAGAAAATGCGGACGAAACGTCCACAGCTACTGCACATTCTAGCATAGCGACAACAGGCATACCTAAATCCATTACTAACGAAGAACGTGAAGACTTGGTATTCTTTCGTGAATTGATGAAACCCATAGAAAAACGCTCTAGATACTGGGAAGGCAGAGGCGATAGGATTGCAAAACTAGCTGGCTACATCAATAAAATTGCAGGTTCACCGGTTAACGAAGTCCAGCTTGCTGTTGCCTGTTATATGCATGATTTTGGCATGGCCTTTATGCCAATTGCAGTGCTACATAAACAAGAAAAACTTGAAGAAGTCGAGTTTAACCTGATGCGTTCACACGTATATAAAAGTGCTCGTTTGTTAGAAAACCTCAATCAATGGAACGAAGCCCGTAAAATTGTTATGCAACATCATGAGCGTATTGACGGCAGTGGTTACCCTCTGGGGATCAAAGAAGACGATATTTGCGAAGGTGCAAAATTGTTGGCCATACTCGACACTTTTGACGCCATCACCCATGCACGAGCGCACGAAGCTCATCTGCAACGGCCTAAGAAAAAAGCAGTCATCGAAATCAATCGTATCGCCAAAGGGCAATTTTCAACAAAATGGATGCAGGCTTTTAATAGTGGAATGGCTGCATTATTGACTAATGAAAGAGCCAAGTGAAATATCTTTAATAAACAGCTTAAGTTTGAATGACAACCAGGTAGTGGGTTAGGATGGATTGGTATTACATATTCAACTCTTTCAACTTCCTAGTCAGGGTATTCCTACCCCACCCCAATCGTTTAGCCGCATCTTGTTTATGGCCATGAGTGTAGTGTAATGCCCTCTCTAACAAAATCCTTTCAAAACTCATCATCGCATCATTAAGAATATTGTTATGACCCGACTGCAATTGAGTATCGACCCAGTTGGCTAAAAGTGTTTGCCAATCACCCGCCTGCGCAGTTTTTTCGATTGATACTGGTTGCTGATGAACTTCTGGCGGTAGGTCGTGAGGCAGCACTTCTTGACCGCTAGCCATTACTGTTAACCAACGGCACATATTTTCAAGCTGACGTACATTTCCTGGCCAAGGTAAGTTGGCCAGAATTTTTTTAGTCTGTTTGCTGAGAGACTTAACCTCTACAGCTAGTTCCGCTCCCGCTTTTTGCAAAAAATGTGCGGCCAATATGGGAATATCTTCACGCCTTTCACTGAGCGTTGGGATATGAATACGTATCACATTTAATCTATGATACAAATCTTCGCGAAACTTGCCTTCAGATACTCGCTGTTCCAAATTTTGGTGAGTTGCGGCGATAATGCGTACATCAACTGTGACTGGGTTATGACCGCCTACTCGGTAGAATTGCCCGTCTGCTAACACGCGCAATAATCTAGTTTGCACGTCTAGGGGCATATCGCCTATTTCATCCAAAAACAATGTGCCGCCATTAGCTTGTTCAAAGCGCCCTTGCCTTGCTGCTTGAGCTCCAGTGAAAGCGCCTTTTTCATGACCAAATAACTCAGATTCAATCAAGTCGGTCGGTATTGCCGCCATGTTCAGGGCAATAAAAGTATTGTCTGTGCGAGGACTATGACGATGTAATGCATGAGCCACCAACTCTTTACCTGTGCCTGACTGACCATTAATCAACACACTAATGCTCGAACGAGACAAACGCCCTACCGCTCTAAATACCTCTTGCATGGCAGGCGCTTCACCAATGATTTCGGTCGCTTTAATCAGTTCAGGTGGTTGGTTTTTACTAGACTGCTCGCGTGCATGAGTTAATGCCCGTTGCACCAAATTCACCGCTTCGTCGATATCGAAGGGTTTGGGTAGGTATTCAAATGCACCACTTTGATAAGCATTCACCGCACTGTCTAAATCAGAATGGGCGGTCATGATGATCACAGGGATGTTTTCAAAACGCTTATGCACCTCGCGTAATAAGACCATGCCATCCATTTGTGGCATACGAATATCCGACACTATCACTTCAGGCGGTTGTCCTGTTTCCAACTGCAACAATAAATCTTGGGGGTTTTCAAAACTAAAACAAGGAATATTCGCTGCTTGTAACGCTTTTTGTAATACCCAGCGGATCGAGCTGTCGTCATCGACTATCCATACTGATTCTGCACTCATGTCTAGGGATCCTTTTTATCAATAGGTAAATATAAAGTAAATTCTGTTCTGCCCGGCCAACTATCCACTTCAATTTTTCCTCGGTGATGACCGATCAGGGTTTGAGATATAGATAAGCCTAAACCACTACCTTGTTGTTTACTGGTAACCATCGGATAAAACAGGGTGTCTTTAAGCTCGCTAGGTATGCCCGGACCGTTGTCGATAATTTGAATTTTTACGCATAGCGGGAAACACGCGCCATGAATAATCACTTGACGTTTGATTCTGGTGACTATTTTGATTTTACCTACTATTTCTGGGTGATCTGATAACACTTGCACACTATTGCGCATTATATTCAATGTAGCTTGTTGCATCATATCCTGATCAAGATACACGTCTGGAATACTCGGGTCATAATCCCTTGTAATAGTAATATTATGACTGGGATCAAGTTGCACCAACGTACAGACTTTTGCGAGCACTTGGTGCACGTTGTGCCAATCAAAACTTGGCCGCTGGTTTGGCCCCAATAAGCGATCCACTAAATTGGTGAGCCTATCGGATTGTTCGATAATAACTTGAGTAAATTCTTTTAACTCATCACTAGGCAACTGTTTAGCTAGCAGTTGTGCTGCCCCTCTTATGCCGCCCAATGGATTTTTAATTTCGTGGGCCAATCCACGCACTAACTCTCGGGCAGCTTGCTGTTGCGCCCATTGGTGGTTTTCATCGCTGATTTTTTTCTGTTGTTCTACCAATCTAATTTCGACTAATAATCGTTTGTCTTGGTTTTCCAATATACTGGTAACAGAGACATCAGCCTGGGTATGTCGACCATCAGTAAATTTGAAGGTGACTTCACTGTCAGAATAAACATCACCAAATTGCATAGAATTTTGAAAACGCACAAAGTCAAGGCTAGAAGATGCGATAAACTGATTAATAGAGTAGCCAATTAATAAATTCAAACTGCGCTCAAATACAGCTTGCGCAGCATGATTGGCATATTGAACAATCAATTTGCCATCTAACACAAGCACGGCAGTCGATAGGTTATCCAGTAAATTTTCAGTAATGACAGATTCAGACATAAATTCAACATTTTATGCACTCATATAGTGCAAAGTATTATTTAGCTGCTTTGATATAGATACTACTTTTTATAAAATATGCTTATTTTGTATTAGTTAGCATTGATCAGAGCAGAAGCTTTTTGCAGATAAAAGGTCTGCTGCTTAGACGATGCAAGGATCTTGCCTGAGTTGTCGAGAAAATTAACTTGAATGGTGTGGGCGCCTCGATTTACATTTTCTAGTTGAAATTGGCTTTTTGACTGGGTTTTAACTACTTGATCATCAAAGACTAATTGAAACTTACCCGATTTTTTTGGTAAAATATCCGCAATAATGGTGACCGCCCCAGAATTATCACGCAATGTTTGTTCAGCTGCGGGAGAACGAATAGACACTAGGTATTGCACTTCAGGCCTGAGGTTTTTTACTGGGTTATTTGGGCTAGTTGTTTGGCTTGCAGCATTATTTAGAGCTGGCACAACCACAGTATTCATTGATGATAAGTTAACAGGCACCGCACCATCACTTCGAACATCACTGTACATCACACTACCATCAGCCTTTACCGTTTTATATACCACCTGTGCAGATACACT
>QIJM01000512.1 GCA_003232445.1 Paraglaciecola arctica | reverse complement strand
TCAGGGGGGCGCTACCTATAACAGCAATACTGAAGCTAGCATCTTCACCTTCTGTGACCGTGACTGATTCAGGTTGGGTTGTGATGCTCGGAGGCGTAGCTGTAACAGACAATTCAAAACTATTGCCGTGAGTCAGGGTATTGAAGCCCATAGTCCGGATTTCATACATTGGACGCCCCCATCGATTAATGACATCCAGGTAACTGGGCTTTTGGTAATGGGAGTAAGCCAATTCGAACAACGCCATACTGTCGTTTTGAGTAATGGTTGTAATTTGCTCATCAGGCCAACTATCTGGGTTAATGGCGTACGGGGTAACCCAATCCAATGCCAACTCAAGACTACCCCTCGTATCAGGATCAATATATTCATAAAGATTAACATTGTTCTGATGGCGCAAAATCTCAGCGCCCTGAATCATAGCGTTGATCGCATAGAGTGAATAGTGTAGCCCTCTGGTTCGACCAGACTCCTGACCCAGTTCGCCTGCGTCTACACTGCCCGCGCCTTTTACTTGAAATTTAAGAATGCGTTTCCACTCACTTTCCGCATGGATCAAATAGCGGCTTTCATCCAATAAAGCACCTGCCGAGGCAAGCATAACGATTCGCCAGTTGGCAAAATTGTTCCGTCCCTCTCCACGTTCATAGAAATAATCCCCCATTGCTTTCACCCAACTTCGAAAACCCTCTTTCTCCGCTGAATCCCAGCCTTCATAGTTCCAGATCAGATCCGCACCGTAAAAATAGCCTGGCATAGTGATATAGGTTTCAATACGGCTACCGGGTATTGGTCTCATACGAGTTGTTGAATCCAGCGACCAGGCCCGGATAAAGTCAATCGCCTTGTTCGCATATTTCGCCTGACCAGTAAATGCATAAGCCAAACCCAAATCCCGAACCGAACTACCGAGTTTAATCGCAGAGGTGTAATCATCTCGATCTGCATTGGGATTAATTTGACCATCACGACAACCATCTGGCCATCCGCAATAGGGAGACTCCGTAAAATATCGACTGCTGGTGTTACCACCTTCAACCGTTGTAAACGTTACGCTTAAGAGCGACTGGTTCAATGCTGCATCGGCCGCTGATATGACTTCATCATAGGCACTCTTCCAAGGCTCTACGTTGCCATGCACCTTACTCTTAATGGCATCAATTTCAGCTTGATTCAGATACATATTAGGGTGAGAAGCTGCCATGGCATGAGCAGAGAACATAAACGTAATCAAGCCGACCAATAAACATCTTAATGTGAATAAAGAAAATACGTGTTTTTTAGCATTCATTTGACACCTCCAAATTTAAACATCCATGCATCTTGTAATATTTACAAGATGCATGGATTATTGTTAAAATAGTTGTCAGCAGGTGTTTCAGGGTCCTGTTAACGACCGAAATATAGTTAATTTGTGAACTCAGTGAATGAGCTCCCAGAAAAAGGTTGATTCTGTTACGGCAGCGTAAGGCAAACAACAGGCATAACGTGATCAATTCTAAAAGACCATAGCTACCGCCGCCGCTGCTTTCACTGCCCGCATAGCCACTGGCAGGCGTATAAACCAACTTGTTAGCCGTCACCTGCGCACTCCCGTTTGCGGGTTGTGAGACAATGCTGAGGGTATGCGTATGACCGCTAGGTTCATATAATTGCGCCTCGACATCGTACCGCCGCCATCCCTCATATTCCACGGCGTGCCATTGAGTGAACGGGTTTCCCGATCAAACAGGGAGGCCGCACCAGTAACACCGACAGGCAGACGTAAAGTTTATGTTAGATAGGCTATCAGTATCTGCTACAAGCAAAAACTGTCTACAAGCAGCTACTTTTTACCTATTAATAGGCGGCAGATACTTGCATTAAAGGCTTTTGGGAATAATTTATGGCTTCATCATTAGGTATGTTATTCAATACCTTAATCCATGCATCACGGGAAATAATGCCATTTGAGTTTAATTTTTATTTAAAATAATTTTAACGAAATTCAATGCCGCATGAAGTGTATGAAATTAAAGACATTACAAAACATCTATCAATAATCACTTAATCAATTGATAAGTAAGCAATTAATATAATTCACATAATTCCTACAGATAAAAAAGACGCATATAAGTAACATCTTGGCTGATGCACTCTCCATTTATCCATAAACTCTAAGCAATTCAAAGCATTAAACTAGATGGCGCAATTCGCGGCGCACTGGGTGTATTGTTAACTTTACACTGGGTGTATTGTTAATTTTCTTAAGCAAAAATTTTAAAATTTCAAGAGTAAACGTCACGCCTAATTTATATACATCACTGATTGAACAAGTGGCATGGATGTAAAATCACCTAAGTTAAAGGGGCAAGTAAGGTATCTAAAATATCATCGGTTAGACTTAAATTTCCTTGGCTTACCTCTTCTGATAATAAAGCATTAGCCAGCGCTGCTTTTTTCTTTTGGATCTGTAGAATTTTTTCTTCAACAGAGTTTTCAATAATCAATTTATACACAAATACCGGTTTGTCTTGGCCAATACGGTAAGCTCGGTCGGTCGCTTGATTTTCTACTGCAGGATTCCACCAAGGATCAAAATGGATCACAGTATCGGCGGCAGTTAGATTCAAACCTACGCCACCGGCTTTTAAACTAATTAAAAATACCGGCACCTTACCAGACTGGAATTGCTCAACTATTGCTTGGCGATTTCTGCTACTACCTGTGAGTTTAACGTAGGGTATGTTGCTAGCGACTAGCTCTATTTCTATCAACGCTAACATGCTGGTGAACTGCGAAAAAATCAGAACGTTTCTTCCTTCTTCAACCATCTCCGGCAAGGTTTCCATCAAAAATTCTAACTTAGCTGATTGCTTAACAGATTTAGCGCTAGGCAAAGATAATAACTGTGGATGATTGCAGACTTGACGCAATTTTAATAATGCATCGAGAATTTCAATTTGGCTTCGCTGCAGGCCTTTTGCGGCAATGATTTCTTTTAAACGAGTATCCATAGTCAAACGCACAGATTCATATAATTCAGCCTGTTTACCGTCAATTTTTAGCGTTTGTATAATGGTCGTTTTATCTGGCAACTCTTTCGCAATAAGTGCTTTGCTGCGGCGTAATATAAAGGGTTTGATACGTTGATTGAGCATGATCTTACGCTCATGATCATCGTGCTTTTCAATAGGTGTTTTAAACAAACGAGTAAATTGTTGGTAACCCGCTAAAAAACCAGGCAGTAAAAAGTTAAATTGCGCCCAAAACTCCCCTAGATGATTTTCCATCGGTGTGCCTGTCATACATAACTTATGCTCAGCCTTGAGTGTCAACATCGCTTGATAAAGCTTGGTTTTAGGGTTTTTGATGTAGTGAGCTTCGTCTAAAATCAAATAGTAATAAACGTGCTGCTGATGTACTTCACTGTCTTTTAACACCAGCGGATAACTGGTGATCACGATATCGTATTGATCTAACTGCTCAAAATGCTCTTGCCGTTTGGCTCCATTTATTACGATATAAGACAAGCTAGGCGTAAATTTATCTATTTCTTTCGCCCAATTAAATAACACACTGGTAGGCGCAATAATTAAACTAGGCCCAGTCAGTCGACCTTGCTCTTTCTCAAGTAACAAATGACTGAGTGCTTGAATGGTTTTACCTAAGCCCATGTCGTCGGCCAAAATACCATTCAGCTCATATTCTCGTAAAAACTGTAACCAATTCAGCCCTTGATGTTGATATTCACGTAATTCAGCCCGTAATAACTTGGGAATGGGAGCAGGCTGAATCGCATTAAAGTTTCGTAGTTTCTCAGCCAGATGCCGTAATCTATTTGCACCTTTGGTGATAATGCCTTGATTATCTAATCCATTGAGGGTTTGATGACTTTGAAAGCGTGACAAGCGCATAGTGCCATCGTCTTGCAAAGCGCCTGGCATCAATAATTCGACAAACTGTTTCAGTAAAGGTCGAATGCTCTGATAACGCAACGCAATGAATTTTCCATCCGAAACGTCAACAAACACCTTTTCGTCACTGTCGATATAAGTTTGATCATTCAGCAGCATATCTTTAGGCAGTTGCTCTAAGGCACTGAGTAATATAGGAAAAGCCGCCACACTTTGACCATCTATGTTTAAATTCAAACCTATGGAGAAAAAATCATGACCTTCATTTTGTTCTACATTGGCATCAAATACACTATCGGTATTTAGCTCTTGATAATGAAAACTAGCATCAAACTCTATTTGCCAACCCTGCTTCTTCAACTGTGGCAGCTGATTATGTAAAAACGATAAATTAAGATGCCGCCCTTGCAACATCATCATATAACCGCCCTCAAAGGCTTCATATGTGGTGATATATTGCGATTGAGGAATAAAATGCCACGTTTTAAGCGACTCCATGATCATCTTTTCAAAAGCAAAATTACGATAAATGCTTTCTTCACCCTTTTGCGAAGGTATTTGATGTTTATTATTTAAAGGGCTTACAAGCTGCCCATGATAAGCAAACAACAATGAGAGTTGAGTATAATAAGCTTGATGTTTATTCGGCGTGGTTAAGCGTATATGAGGCACTGGCCGGGTTAAGCTAAACTCTTTTTTAAGTTTTGGTTTCGGTAACTTTTGCGCGACATCACCCAGAGACGACTCTAATTGACTCAACACCCAAGGCATTTTTTCTTCAGCAAATGCTGGACTATCGAAAAACTGCACATCAAACTGACTATTTAAATCCGTTTCAACCAAACCCAACATATTAGTTTTAGTGTGGTAGTAACTAATAGGCTGTGACTTTATCAATCTGATATCAGCACTACTTTTTTCTAGCACAAGCTCTAGCTTGTGCACTGTGCTGAGCTTTTGCCATTGCCAGTTTGCCTTTAAAGGCTCGCCTAAAGAAATGGGATGATTTAAATCTGCGCCATCTTGCCAGAAACATCGCCCAGTACTCACCAACAGATGTAATACCTTATGTAGCTTAATGGCATTAGAGTAATGCTGGTTTCTGATCACAGAGCTAATAATTTGCACATCATGATCATCCACATACGGCCGTTTAATCAGGTAGCTATCTAAATTTTCGTACGTCAGGGTTCGACTCCAACCACCCTTTTTCTTCAAGCTAGAACTTTTGACTCCCAGTTGTAAATAATCATTAGGCGTATAACTATTCTGATTAAGAAAATACAACAGCGCTTTTTTTTGCTGAAAAGCCAGAGGTTCTTGATTTGAAAGTTTATTTAACCATTCTTCGATTAAGTTGTTTGATGCCGAACTAACATGCATATGTTCAAGGTAATGGTGAGCCAATGCAGCGGCATGTTTACAATCGTATCTAAGGTAACAATTACAATACGCCACAGCACGATTAAAACTTCCATCATATTCAAAACGCGTTAAATAAGTTTCACTTCGCTGAGATTCACTTTTAACCGAACCTCTCAATATGTGCTCATCCAAAGCAGCACTGATCACATAGTTCAACTGGTTAAGTCTTGACCCTTTTGCCCAAGTTTGTTGCTTAAAGCGGCTTGCAAGTTAGTTTTGTTAAACATATTTAAATCGAGTACCTGATCCTAAGTTGTATTGACTACGTGAGGAAACGAGATAGATTATATAGTCAATTTTTGTAACCTTCTATTTTTTATGATTATTTCATAATCAGGCACTGGCTTTGGCTTATCGAGAATAAGAAAAAGACGTATTCCCTCTCTGTCAGGCTAGATAATTGGACTCCCCCGCACCCTAAAGTTTGAGGTAATATAATGTTTCCACACAAATATATTAGATGTGTCCTTAAAATGTATAATACCAATCCATCCTAACGATAAAACAAGACTTAAACATACATGTTTGAACAACTAGAACTAGACGATGATCTAATCCACGCTGTGATGGACTTAGGCTACAAAGAACCCACCAGTATCCAGTCACTGGTCATCCCAGAAGCCATGAATGGCAAAGATATATTGGCCTCTGCCCCAACCGGCACAGGTA
>QIJM01000644.1 GCA_003232445.1 Paraglaciecola arctica | reverse complement strand
CATCACCCTCTGAGTCGCCACATGCGGCTAAACCTAAACTTAGGACTACCGCTAGTGCTACTTTAGTTTTATAAAATTGAGTTGTATTAACCATTATTATAGTGTTCCTATTTATTTAAATATTATTTAAATACAGCATATGACGAACATATGAGTACATTTTAATCCTGTTTTTCGGTTTGCAACATTATCATGTTTTACGGGCAAACAATATATCATCATATAATTGTTATTGACAAATAACATTTACCGTAGAAACACTTATTCATAGTTAAAACCTATAACAATCCATGTTGGAGTTCTGCTTCATATCTAATTTTTTCTAATTTTTACGTAACAGTATAACTATATGACGTAAAACAAAATTGTATAATGAGAACAGTAGAGTCGTCAAGTAACTAAATCAAATTCCTTGTACGCACTTTGATCAGCGTGTCTGGCGAATTGCAAAGTATATAGCTAAGGGTTGGTCGAAGTACTTTTTCTTCTGATCAATTTGTAACCAGTTTAATCAAATTGTAATTCTCGAAATCAGAATAAAAACTATCGGGGTCAGAATAAACCTGCCCCCATCCAAGATAATTTACCATAAGTTCATGCGTCCTTACTGTCGGCCTTTTTATCTTTGGCAAACAGTAATAAAAACACGCCTAACATGATTGCCATATCGGCTACGTTAAATATACCTGTACGTAACGAGCCAATACCTACATTTAAAAAGTCGATGACTGCGCCATTGTTGACCACTCTGTCGTAAAAATTACTGATGCCACCGGAAAAAATAAGGGTTAACGAAGTCAATCCGTATGCTGTTTGTGTTTGGGTTCTTAGGATATAAATCAGCAGAGCAGAGAGGATCACTGCCACCGCACAAACAAATATCCAAAACTTGGCTGAGTCCGACATACCGCTGCCTAAACCTAAAAAAGCACCGGTATTTTCTGCATAGCCAATACGTAACATATCGCTCCAGTAACTGGTCATTTCAAATTTGGGTAGATACTCAGAGGCATACCACTTAGTACTTTGGTCAACTCCAACACTGATTAAACAAATAACCAATATCATTTGTACGCGTTTTAATATGTTCATCTATTTTTTATTCAACCATGATCATGTGACACTATTATCACTATAAAGTATTATTTCACGTAGCCTGATTGCAGTCTATCTTGGCAAGGCTCGTTAGCATAATTAACTACAAATACGATTTCTTCCGCACTGTTTACCTTGATACAAGGCGTCATCAGCCCGTTTAAACAGCATTTCAAAAGTATCATTATGAGTGACTTGAGCTACTCCGCCTGTCACCGATATCGCTACGCTAATGGGTTGCCCAATAGGATTGGCATTAATTACATCTTTAAGCTTGTGCGCAATAGCTAATGCACCTTCCAAATCAGTGTCCGGTAGTAAAATGAGAAATTCTTCGCCACCCCACCGCGCCAATTTATCTTGTTCCCGAATACCTTCTTTTATCAAATCTGCTCCCGTCACCAATACAATGTCGCCCACATCGTGTCCGTAATTGTCATTCACTTCTTTGAAATGATCGTAATCAATCAGTACGATGCAAAACGACTCTTGCGAACGCCGATAACGCTCAAATGCGGCTTGAATATACTGTTGTAAACCATATCGATTAAAGGTATTGGTTAAAGGATCGTTATTAGCCAAGGTTTTTAGTTCATTATTGGCTAATTTAAGCTGCCGCGTGCGTTGTTCAACTTTAGTCTCTAGTAGCTCACTCATAAGCTCTAAATCTGCGTTGCGCTCCTTAAGCTTGTCAGTCAGTGTCTCGTTATTATTAATCAAATGATTGAATAGATTATTTGCCACAAAACTCTGACACATGATAAAACCAACAATACCTAGGCTAAAAAATCGGCCAGTAGTAATCACACCGTTTGCATTTAAAATATCATTTACAGCAAAAGCGAAAGCTATCGACGAGCCAATCAACATGACCCCAGCGCCTGTTTGTTTTTTGCTCATTGCCACCCACATTCTTTGCAATATATAAATCATTACGGCCAGTGCAATAAATTGGAAAATAATGAGAGAGATGCCGAAATAACGTGTAGGAAAAAACAAAATAAAAGCTGCAAAAACAACACACACTACATAAATCAACGAACAAAATTTAGAATGAAACTCTCGGCGGTAACATAAGTGAAAGAAATACAAGGCAGTTGGAATGCCAGCGTAAAAGCTAAAGAAATTTAATTTTGTTATCAACACAAAACCACCCGCGAGTGCTGATAATGCAAAACTCATATGTTCAATCGTAAACTCCCGTAGAAACAGGAGTAGGCATAAACATGCAAATACCAGTGGAATGTTATCTGCAGGCCGCATGAAAAACTGGATCAACGAGTGGATAGCTGTAATTAGCAGCGCCCCAAGAATAAACATACTTAATCCAACTTTATCCCGTTCAAGAGTGTGTAAAGAGTCGGCATCTCCAAGTACGATAGGTTCCCATAAACCGCCCCAATCTGAATGATAATTTGATATTTGTATGGTGATAGAAAATGTTTTGAGACCATCAGGTATTCTAACAATGGCAGTATTGTATCCCGGTAATGCAGCTGATTCAGTGTCTGTCACTAAGCCACCTGAGGCCATAAACTCAAAATTTATATATAACCTGTAGGCACTTTCAATTTGAGGAATTCGAATAGCCAAATTGCTAGCACTTTGTTGCAAAGTGACATCCAGATGATAAGTAGCAAAACCAATAGCGGCATAATTTGAGTCATATTGAGCAGATTGCCAGCCGCCACTTCCTTTTATCAAAGTGGACTTTTTTGTAGACGCTTTCACTTGGTCAGGCTCAAGTAGTTGCTGCCAAAAGAAAGACCAGTTTCCCACTAAAGCAAGTGTCTTTCTTTGAGAGAAATCAGACGACTGGATAGTTATATAGCCATCGTAGGCTTGTTTTTCAGCGGGTTGTAAAGCTACGCCAAAATGGTAAATAAGAGGCAAAAATATCAACATAGTCATAAAGAACAAAGCTATCGATAAAGTCTTAGACCAGATTGCCATATGATGTTTTTTTAGCGCTGCCATATTTTCCTTAAGCGAAAGGGAAGGTTTGTTAGCTAGATGTGACTTTTATATATACTAGCAATATCAGCGCTTTGATGCCTCTAATAGCCTAGGCTATTTTTTATACTTAGTATTCAATTCAATACCTTTTTCATAAAGCGCATTCATCTTTTTATCAGAGCCACTAAAGTAATAACACCATTTCATATATTGGTTTTTAAGTGCTTGGCTATAGATCCCATTAGTTTGAAACCGAATGGCTGAAGTTTGACTAATGTAAGGCAGCCTAACTGGTTTGGCTTTTTTATTAAGCTTTAAACAAATCTCTGTATCTTCGAAAATATCGATTTCCGGAATGAGCCCCACATCCAATAACAACTGCTTTTGGGCAAATAAACAGTGATCCAAATAATACACTCCACGCCTGTCACCACGCATTTGATTCGAATACCAGGAAGTGAAGTTCAGCAATGGGTGCTGAATATTGAACTGATGAGTAAAGGCTCCCCATTGAATATCTGCTGACTGTGCCATTAATGCCTTGATCCCCTCAACATCAACAATACTACGCGGATGATGCAACAGTATCAGCGGGAACCTAGCCTGTCTTATACCCTCATTCAAGCGACCAGCTCTGGAAGCAATATCAGTTGCAATTAAATAGGCTGAAGACTGTTCAACAATTTGCAGAGTGTTATCTGTGCTCCCCCCATCGACACAAATAATTTCGCAATCAACTAAATCTTGATACGCGTTTAATATCTGCGACAAATAACCTGTTTTAGACTCGTTTATGGTGGGTAATATAATACTTAACAAAAAAGGCACTCTCTCTATTGATGAACAGGTTATCCAACGTTTTGTAAACGTTTAGACCGTTATCTTTCCAGCGTATAATAACAAAGTTATTATACAAAAATGGTTGGCAGATCACATCGCCCTTAGATGCACTCCAAAACAAGATTGGAAAACGCCTACCCAACACTTTACACAACGCACAAGGACATGTTGCTGCATTAGCAGCAGAAAAGGTAGAAGAGTTATACCAATCCATCACATAATCTTTGGTTTATTTCTTCAGCACCTTTGATGTCATGATAACGCTAACGCGACCAGAGCCAATAATAAACTAAAACAGTGATACCAAAATTTGCCTAAACCAACTTAATGCTTCGTCATGCTCAGTGTTTTTGTGCCAGTAGAGATGCGTCTCAATATTGGTTAAACGCACAGGCATAGGAATTTGTGACAAACCATCAACTTGCCCCATATCTCCCATTAACTCCTTGCCTAATATATACGGCACAGTTAATAAAAAGTCAGACTCAATCAGCATGGCTTTTGCTGCGTGATAGTTTTGGCAGCGAATATTGATATGCCTTGAAAACCCTTGTTGTTGAAATAAAATATCCTCGGCTCCGGCGCCACTTGGGCGGTTAGATACACCGATATGATTAGCGTCAAAGTACGTTTGCCGTGTTAAGTTATCCTCAAGAGGATGCCCTTTACGCATTAATACACAAAACTCATCATCAATAAGTTTTGTGTGTAACACCGGAGGCTTAATCGGCAAAGCCACATCAAACGCCATATCAATATGCCCTGCCCCTAACTCTCGGGTTAAGTTTTCCCTATCAACTTTAACACTGGCAAAGGTAGTGTTAGGTGCAAACTCAGCGAGTTTTTTAGCCAGCCTTGGCAAAATGGAAGGTTCAAGGGCGTAGTGAATACCTAGACGAAAATGATGTTGACTGCTGCACGGTTGAAACTCCCCCCAATGCTGCAATATTTGTCTTAAACGAGTGAGATTATCAATTATCTGCGGAGCCATACGCTGACAGGCGGGTGTGGGTAACATGCGATTATTGCTACGCTGAAATAGCGGATCGCCCAAACATTCTCGTAGCCTTTTTAATGCATGGCTAACTGCCGAAGGCGTAATATGTAGCACCTCTGCGGCGCGCGACATATTCTGCTTGTGATAAATACTTTCAAACACTTTAAGTAAATTAAGATCAAGTTGCTGGATCTTTGTAACGTTTGTCATCATTCTCACCAATGAATTTAATTCATAGTAACTATATAATATTTTTCATTTCGTTCAACTCAATAAAACAACTATGCTAGGACATATAAAAGATCAACACGCCCTTATTTAATTTCTTTTTACACTACTTTTGGAGTCACTATCATGCATTTTAACCACAGTGAAAAAACGCAAGGTTATATCGAACGTGTTAAAGCTTTTATGGATGAACATATTTATCCAGTTGAAGAACAAATTTATGCTGAAACCCATAAACTCAACCCAGATGGTAACTGGAAGAATTGGCAAGTCCATCCATTCATCGAACCACTTAAGAAAAAAGCCCAAGAGGCTGGGTTATGGAATCTATTTATGCCCGACGCAGAGTTAGGCAAAGGCTTAACCACATTAGAATATGCGCCACTAGCAGAACAAATGGGTAGAGTGTTATTTGCCTCAGAAATATTTAACTGCAACGCGCCTGACACCGGCAATATGGAAGTGCTATATCACTTTGGCAACAAATACCAACAAGAAAA
>QIJM01000347.1 GCA_003232445.1 Paraglaciecola arctica | reverse complement strand
TGCTTGTGAGATCTACCTCAAGCACGTATTATTCAACATCATTCATCACTATACCAACAGTTAAACCTTTATTTTTTTAACTGGTTTGTTGTCATAAGAGTTTCTTTTTTAATGTTTTACCCACTCTCAGCCTTTATTGGTTTACGTTATGCCAAAGCATCTAAGGGCAGTCACTTTATTGCATTTATCAACTTTTTCTCTGTTGCAGGCATTGCCCTTGGGTTGATGGCCTTAATTACTGTTTTGTCGGTGATGAATGGTTTTGAAGGTGAGCTTAAGCTGCGAAATTTAGGGATCACCCCTCATGTGTTGGTACAAAAAAAGCCTGATACAGACGTCACACCTGAGATGTTTAAGCATATTGAAGGTGTTGTTGCCAGTGGCCAGCAGATAGATGCAGAAGGCATAGTGCAATCATCAGAAGGGCTTAAAGGGGTGATGTTTCAAGGCATTCAACCCAAGGTGATGCAGCACTCGTCTATTATTGCTGAGAATATGTTAGTCGGTCGGCTGACTGATTTGGTCAAAGGCGAATATGGGATCGTCATTGGCCGCGCACTGTCTATCACATTAAATTTACGGATGGGCGAAAAAGCCCGTTTGATGACTTCTGAAAATAGTTATTTTGGCCCCTTTGGGCGGATCTATAGCCAAAGAGTGTTCCGCGTTGTTGGTATATTTGATATGGGCTCTGCTTTAGATGATAAAACGGTGCTGATGCATATTGATGATGCCGCTAGGTTGTTAAGAAGTAAAACAACAAAGTTAGCCCAAACCCGCTTGTTTTTAGCCGATGCTTTTGATTATAAAAGTGTGGTGCAAGCACTAGACGCTGAAGGTTACAGCTCGACTAACTGGCGAGACCAGCAAGGCGTGTTATTTGATGCGGTGAAGATGGAAAAGAATATGATGTCGCTAATGTTGCTACTGATCATCTCGGTGGCGGCCTTTAACATAGTCTCGGCTTTAGTTATGGTGGTGACCGAAAAACAAGGTGATATCGCCATACTCTTAACCCAAGGCATGACCCGTAATAATATTATGGGTATCTTCCTGTTTAATGGCATCTACAATGGCATTAAAGGTACTGCGATTGGTGCTGCTGCTGGTGTATTATTGGTGACTCAAATTAATAATTTGGTCAGGTTATTCAATTTCCCAATATTTCTTAGCCCAGAGGGGCAGGGTGTACCCACCGATTTACAATGGCAACAAGTAGTATTTCTTATTGTTACGTCACTTATGTTGTGTTTTCTGGCCAGCCTTTACCCTGCGTACCGTGCGGTAAGAGTTAATCCGGCAGATGCTTTAAAATATGAATAAGTTGAGCTTCGATATACAATAACAGGCTCAAAGTTTTATCTGGCGGCACCCACGCTCTAAATTTTTAAGGTTTATCTAATGGAAAAAACGTTTATCACTGCACAACAGTTACTTGAAGATTCATTTCGACTAGCCGCTCAAGTTTATGAAAGTGGATTTCGCCCACATTTTATAATCGGTATTTGGCGTGGTGGCGCACCCATTGGCATAGCAGTGCAAGAGTATTTTGATTTTAAGAAAGTGGAAACTGACCATATCGCGGTGCGTACCTCGTCTTATTATGGGATTGATCAACAATCAAAAACCATTAAAGTGCACGGTTTACATTATCTGATTGAAAATGCCAATGCTGAAGACAGCCTACTGATTGTGGATGACGTATTTGATTCAGGCCGCAGCGTTGAAGCCTTGGTAAAGCAAATTAAAAGATTGTCTCGGGCGAATATGCCAAAAGAGGTGCGTATAGCTTGCCCATATTACAAACCACAAAATAACAAAACTGACATCGTGCCTGATTATTATATGCACGAAAGTGACGAATGGTTGGTGTTCCCCCATGAAATATCAGGGTTAACACCAGATGAAATCATCAAAGGTAAAACAGATTTAAAAAATGTGATGCATTTGTTAGAGCAAGATTAATTCCCTCTACAGTGAAAAATGGTTTATAAGATAGGGTAGGTAATTACCCTTTTTATTTTTGAGGAAAAGTGGATGGATCAGCAACAAGCAAGAGAATATTTATTAAACAAACCTTTTACGGTAGAAACCTTTCCTTTTGGTGATGGCGTATCAGTATTCAAAGTCAAACATAAAATGTTCGCAACGTTAGCCTTAGGCAAAATGGGCAAGGGCGATAACGAGTCTGTCGACAAAGGTAACGATATTTGCTGGATGAACCTTAAATGTGATCCTCAAGAAGCCATTATGCTTCGAGACATCTTCTCGTCTATTATCCCCGGTTATCATATGAGTAAAGTACACTGGAATACCGTCAAGCTAGATGGATCGGTTCCTCAAGGGGAAATACAGCGGATGATGGATAATTCATATTTGTTGGTGGTAAGTAAAATGCCCAAGAAAGATAAAGAATCGCTTATGTTACATTTATAAGCAAGCATTAACTTGTTAAATGCAGTTCATATTTCATCTGTTGGTGCAAAACACGAACGATAAAAATATCATCTTTTCGGGCTTTAAAATAAACGGCATGTTTTCTAAATAAATACCGAAAATATCCTTTTCTGATATCTTCAACTTTATGTGCTAAATCAGGCTGGTTTGACAGAATAACAAAGCACTCTTCAAGTTCTGATAAATAAGCTTCAGCTTGGCTTATAGCAAAATTTTTATAAGTATATTGAAAAATATTGGCGAGATCTTTTGATGCTTTCTGAGAGAGTAAGTATTTAGTCATTCTCTATGATTTGTTTTTGTTGTTTAATGATATCAGCAACAGTTAATGAACTTTCACCACTCATTTCACCTTCAATTAAAGCCATTTGTATAGCTGATTTTTCACTTTGGTTATGACGAATAAGATCTCTAATATAATCACTCGCATTAGCAAAGTGACCGCTAGTAACTTGTGAGTCAATCCAATGTCGCATTTCACTTGGGAGCGAAATATTTAGTGTTGCCATTGTCATTCCTAAAAAGTTTATAATTCTATTGTTAATAGCATAAATAATTATGGCATATATTGGCAATGTTTGCCATTTTAGCTGATTTAGTAGTGCGAACGATTATATGATTAAAAAAAATTGGAACTCAATTATTTTAGACGGCTCAATTCCACAAGGTGAGATCAACGAATGATGGATAACTCGTATTTTTTAGTTCAATTTCTTAAACAGGATTCAGGTTATTTAGGAAAGCTAGGTGTACAGTTCAAAGGTAATATTGGTGTTGTAGTTGAATTGTTTGGCGTCTAACAATTTTGGTGTTTTTCAAGGTGGTTGTCGAAATAGTTAAGCTGCTTGCTTATGTTGTTCTGGATAAGGTGAGTATCGTGGAACGGGGTTAAACGTCGCCAAGTGGTAGACAAGATATCACTTGGCGAGTCGTTATCGAGTATCAATCACTGACACTGCTGTTCAAGCAGCAACCTTTCTCATATCTTTGATAGTGAGCAGACTGAATAGTTACAACATAATTTTATCTATCAGATAGTGCTTAGTTCGGTCCTAGAAAATGCCAAACACTCCATTTGGCGTATAACCTAACCAACGAAACCAGGTCTCTCCCCAGAGAATGATCATAAACCAGCCGATAATCAGCATCGTGATGCCAAATTTAAACGTATCAGACCATGAATAATGGTTAGTAACATACAATAGTGCAGCTGGTTTACTATTGAAGGGTAGGACATATACATGCTCAATCAACAAGGCAACCGGCAGAGCAAGACTTAATATTGGGTAGCCAAACTTCTGCGCAACGCCAATTGCAATAGGCACAAATACTAACGTCCGCATCGTTTTAGATTGGAAAACAAGTGAACTGAATATCATCGCTCCAGTCAGCATCAGATACAATACCCAAAATGGTGTGTCCATGGAAAAGCCCAAGCTGTCAAACAGTGCATCGACAGTAATTGCGGGTAGGTCAGTTGTTTTAAATCCAGCACCCAATGTGTATGCGCCAGCGGAAAAAAGAAGTAAATGCCATGGAATATCAACATCATTCCATTTGACTACGCCAATTACCGGGCTAAGTGCTACAATTGCACCCATGAAGGCGATGGCAGTTTTACTAATGCCGTGGTATGTATCTAACACCCATCCAGCCAATACCAAAATAAAAATAATAATGGCTTTAATCTCTTCAAATTTAATTGGTCCCATTTTATCAAGCTCTTCTCCGAGCCGCTGAAGGCCCCCTTGAATTTGGGGGACTGACTGTTCTTTTGGGATTTTGAATATAATTTTAGTACCAACAAAATAGCCAATAATCAAATTGAGTAGCGCCAATAGAAATGCTGCCTCCATCCACGTGTAGAAGGCAAAATCATTCATATCAACCAGGGCACCTGCAATCAAGGCACCAGCGAGTAAGTTTGCCCCTGAACCTGTTATAAACATGCCAGCACCGATGTTTATTTGGAAAAGATTTTGTAAAACCAGATTTCGGCCAAAATTATTTTTATTACCTGATCCCGTTGCGCCATAGACTGCAGCGACGACCATAAAAATAGGCAGCAGAATCGTTGCTTTGGCGGTAGTCGCTGAGATAAACATGGAAAGAACAATATTAATAAACATGAAACTAAAAAATACACTGGAAGCATTGTGGCCAAAGCGCACAATAAACCACATCGCAAACCGCTTAGCTGCAGAGGTTTTTACCAACATACTGGCCAGTATAAATGACAGGATATTTAGCCACATTACGGGATGTCCGAGTTGCGCATAAGCATCTCGCTCAGCCGTTACACCAGTTAAAACAATCGTAATTATGACCAACAATGATGTTAAATAATTTGGGATGGCTTCGGTGATCCACAGTATTATTGCTGCGACAAAAATGGCCATCATTGCTAGATTGGTTCTTGAGAATTCCACTGCTCCAAGTTTATTGTATTGGGCAAGAGCTTTTTTGCCCAACAAAGAGGGATCAATATCTGCAAGATAAGGAATGTTAAAAACATACAGGATTAGCAAAAATGTAATTATCGCTATTGGCAGACCTAATCTTTCTAATACTTTTTCAAAACCACTTTTATCTCGAATAGGTAGCCTCTCAATCCGATAGTGGCTCATATCGAGCGGATCAAAGACAGTTTCATTTTTTTTATCCATACCCTTACCCTTTAACTACTTGTTAACAGTAATTTCGCCTTTTAAAGGCGAAAAATTAAAATTCATTAAATTATACTTAATCTGACAATAATTAATAGATTCCAAGTCAAACATCATGACATTCATGTGATTGAAAGTAAGGAGCAAAAATTATTCATGTCAAGTAAATTAATATTTAATCATTGTCTTATTGTGCAAGTTAAACTTAAAACTAGCAACTCGTGTTTATTAATTTAAATCAGCTTGCATTAATCTTCCAAAGTGTTTTAATTATGTCAGGTGCAGTAAGAACTAGTGATGAAAATTATCATTCGATATACAACTTTGAGGAAGTTATTATGAGCGAGTTAAAAATAGGTGAAATCTCCAAACCCCGTTTTGAGTTCAGAACGTTTGGCCAAGACTTTGGTGATGCAGAAAAACGAATGACGCGTTTATCCGTACCTGTTCCCGAAAAAGTCTGGGAACGTCAAAGTGACGAAATTTACATATTGTCTAAAACAAACGATGTCAATAATACCAAAATCCGCGATGGGAAAATGGATATTAAGACATTTGTGCAGGCTGTTGATGGTTTTGAACAGTGGAACCCTCTAATGAAAGGAGAGTTTCCAATGCCCGCTGAACAGTTGGAAAAGGAAGTGTTTCCTGCTTTTCAGGTTGAGATGCTTGCTTTGACTCAGGATACGTACAGCAGAGATGAATTTTTAGCAATCATCGATGCGCACCCAGATCTTCAGGCGGTTAAGGTACATAAGCAACGGTTCGGCTATATGGTGAATAACACAATTTGTGAATCGGCTAATGTACTCATTAATGGAGCAAAAATTGTATCGCTCAATTCTGAATCAACTGAAGTCGAAGATATTGCTAAAACGGTGGCAGATATTGGTTTGGAAGGTGTAGAAAATATTAATTATTTACAAGCCATTAAACGCATTATTGGCATGATCGATAAACCACTTGCAAACTGATTTAAAGATTATTTGGAGAAAAAAATCATGGCTGTAGAAATAGAAAGAAAATTCCTTGTAAATAGCAAGGATTTCAAAACATCGGCACATAAAGAAACCCGTATCATTCAGGGGTATTTGAGTTCAGTGCCTGAACGTACTGTTAGAGTAAGAACAAAAGGTGACAAAGGCTTCCTTACTATTAAAGGAATAGGCAACGAGTCAGGCGCCAGTCGATATGAATGGGAGCAAGAAATAACGGTTGATGATGCAAAAGCATTGCTGACGATATGTGAACCTGGTGTAATTGATAAAACTCGGTATCTGGTGTCTGTTGGAAAACATACATACGAAGTTGACGAATTCTATGGAGAAAACCAAGGGTTGACGGTAGCTGAAGTAGAGTTGAATAGCGAAGATGAATCTTTTGAAAAACCTAAATGGTTGGCAGAAGAAGTGACCGGCGACGTCCGGTACTACAACTCTATGCTTATGAAACAACCTTTTGCAAATTGGTAATATTCTGCCGCTGAAAATTTAATCTAGTGAGCTGTATTTCTATTAAGCGGATAGACAAATTTCACTTTGAAATTGAATCAAAGCTGAATAGTCTTGCAATGAAATGCAGCTTCAAATCTATATTTGTGGTGAAGCCGATTTTGATAAATTTCGCAGCTTGGTTCCATCGACAGATTTTAAAAAGTCACGTAAGTCATTTCAACATTTAGATATTTATCTCAGTTGGTTTATACAGCAGCAATGCCAATTGCTACCGGTATCGCATTTTACACTCAACAATAAATTTAAGAGGAGAATAATGTTGAAAAACCAAAAGCTGGTAGGTGCTTGCAATTTGATAATTGCCATTGGGCTGTTATTTGTCTGTTTTTACTTTCTTGAAATGGCGATGAATTAAAACATAGTTTATTTCGGCGTAAAAATTCAACTAATTATTCTCATTAATATCTATTATGTCAGATCATCTCAAGACTCTAAATGATTTCAACATAGAAATGAATTATTTTAGTGGGGTTTAGAGGATTGAGAAATATCCCTTTCGCGCAAAGTTAACCTAAATCAACTCAATTTTCTTTTTTTTACATTCTTTTGAACTTTTTCTCAACGCATCGATCAGATCAGCATATTCCCGTAATACATACTGTGTAGGTTCAATGACGTCGTTGACTCAAGCTAAAAAACAATGACATGTATTCAAGCCTGCCGCCAATATTATGGGTCGAAACGCCAATTGTGGGAAAACTTCCGAAGTACCATACGCATGCTGATTGTGGATGATTGGGAGAAATTGATGGACTTACTGCTCAATGAAGATACGATGTCACCGCTGTAAAAAGGCGCTAGCGACGTTATTGGGAAAGCATACGCTAATGAGCGCAGGCTTGTGCTGCCTGAAATTCAAGCACATCCAGATGCACCAGATATTGGCTCCATTTTAAAAGACATAAAGTTGCCATGAGTGCCTCTCACCTCTCTTTACCGAGAATGGCTGATTGGTATAAGTAACGGTTTGCAAAGGTTTTTGATAGTGCTTGATCTTCATCATTATTCATGCATAATTTTAGTTATTATTCATGAATAATTTTAGTTGTAAGTTGACCTTACAAAAATATAAAATTCAATTGAATTCTGTTAAGGCTAGAAAGTATTAATTTGTACTAGATGATGAACAATTATTAATAATAACTTGGAGAAAAAAATGTTTAAGAAAAGCATGCTCATAACTACCACACTTTTAACTTGTATATTTCCTTGTACTGCAACAGCCGCTGCAATAGCAGAGAATGTGAAGGGAGAATTTGACAAAGGTTATTTTGTTTTTAAATCAGATGACGGAAATTTTGAATGGAAGTTTGATGGCAGAATAATGATTGATGCAAAAAACATTTCTGACTATGAGGGCGAACCTCTAATCAGTACAAATACTGGTTTCAGGCGTATTCGATTTGCAGTTAAAACCAAATTTTATAAAGATTGGGCTGGGGAGTTTGATATTGATTTTGTCAAAAATAGAGTCAGAGCAAGGGATATGTGGGTGTCGTACGACGTTTTTGAAAATGCGACAGTTAAAGTGGGAAATCATAAGCCAATCTTTAGTATGGCAGAAGTCACTACTTCTCGCTGGTACCCGCTTATGGAAACGGCTTCAATTGCCGATTTTAGTGCTCCGGGACGTCGCATAGGTGCCACTTTTACCTACTGGCAGCCAGAATATTTCGTTGGTGTTAGTGTTTTCGGAGAAGGAATAGGAGCCAACGAGGAAAAAGACAACATTGTTGACGAATTTGTCGCAGAAGAGTTAATAAGTTATTTGGAAGATTTAACTGATGCTATTGATGACGGAGACACTCTAGAAGAATTTATTGCAGATGAAGGTAAATTTGATGTTGGGGACATAGAGGACGAGGTTAAACGTTTTGAAACTGCTCAGGAAAGAACAGGTTATGCCGCGCGCGGAGTGTACCGCCCGTATCGCAATCAGGACAATACACGAGTCATTCATCTCGGAGCAAATATCCTAAGAACCTCTCCACTTGCAGAGGACTTTGACGTATGGCGTTTTAGAGGTGAAGTACATGATATATCCTTTATAAGAGGTGACAGACTGAGACCAACAAGAGATGTCAGTGTTGATAATATTCAGGCAACCTCACTAGAATTGGCTGCACGTTGGGACAAGTTCTATTTCCAAAGCGAGATTATTAACAACACAGTGTCAATGAAAGAGGCTGAATTTGAAGACTTCGATATTTCCGGATATTATGCAGAGGCATCTTATTTCATTTTTGGAGACGGTCGTACATACAACCTTTTTGACGGTGAATTTGGCGCTGTTGTGCCAGATGTGGGTGAAAGTGAGCTTGAGTTTATTGTTCGATATGATGTATTTGACGCCAATGACCCAAATACACTAAGCAGTAGAGGTAACCTTGAACAATTCGGTGAGATAAAAAATATTACTTTCGGTCTGAATTGGTATATTAATTCAAATATAATAGTACGGTTGAATTATTCAATGGTAGATACTGACGAAAATGCCAGAATTTCTGATGCTGATATAAATATTGCCGCCGCGCGATTAGTGTTGCTTTTTTAATAAAAATTATCTTATGGTATTAAAAGGCACATTAATTTGTGCCTTTTTTTCACCAGAATGTTTGTGCAGGAGTGTGACGTGGTTGAATAGAAACGAAGTGAAATACTCGTTTATTGCCCGATATAAGAAGACCGCCTGTGTGCTTAATGTGCAGGTTATTGGATGTACACAGTAACAATTATTACAGTTACCAAAGGCGTCAAGTGAGCTAATATTTTCCTATCGACGCGGCTAAAATACCGATACCAAAAATTCCGGCGACCACAGCACAAGCAAAAATAAAACCCACCAAATCGATTCGATAACGTTTAAATGTGAATTTCTTATGTAACGATAGCAAATCCACTAGTAGCAACGAATGTCCTTGTTCTTTTAATGGCGGCGCGGTTCTAGGTTGTTGCGCTATGTTTCCTCCTTCAAGAATGATGTCTACCTTCGCATCTTTGAGTTTGTACTCTTCGCCAACAGGTGTATCAAGTAATAAATAAAACTGTCTAAGTTTTTCTTCGTTTTCACTAGGGGTAACTAAACTCACGGCAATAATAGCTATAAAGCCAACGGGCAAGTATAAGGATATTTGCCATGCCAATGACATATCCCAAGCCCAGTCGATGTGACCGTCAGTTAAAATATTACAAATAATCATACTGATTAAGCTCGCCCATGCACCATAACGATTAGCGCGGCGCCAAAACAAAGCCATCCAAAATGAAACACCAAAAAAGGCAGTAAACTTCCAGATGTACAATAGACCATCTACCACACTTGGAATTATCATAGCGAAGCCAATACCGCCAAATACAATGGCAATACTAGACCAGCGCGCAACCGACATCAGCTTCTTATCATTTGCATTAGAATTAATATACTTAGCGTAAAAGTTTCGTGTAAATAGTGCCGAACCGCCTACCATAAATGAATCGCAGCTTGACATTACCGCCGCCGCCATTGATGCCAGCATTAAACCAATAAGCCCTGCGGGCAGTAAGTTCATTACGGCTATGCCAAATGCCATTTCACGATTTTCGGCGGTTAATCCGGGATAAAGAAAAGCCGCAAACACCCCAACAAACGCCCAGCCAAGCGTCATTAAGCGTTTTAAAAAATTACCATACGTCCAGCCCATTCTGCACGCCATTTCATGTTTACCCGCCCCGCCAACAGCCATATGATGTGGTTGAACAACAATTGATATGAGTGAATTAAGTACCACCGCCAGAATAAAAAACAAAGTGACTTCCGCAGGGGCTACGAAACTAAACATATACTCAGGTAAACCTTCATGGAACGCCCGCATACTGCCGGCGGCGTTAATCGCAAAGGGCAGCAATAAAAAAGATAATATGAGTATAAAAACACCTTGAATAAAATCAGTAATTACCGCAGCAACCAAGCCCCCAATCAAGCTATATGTAACAAATAGAATAGTTATAATGACTACGGCCCAATCGGAGGGGACTTGCCCTTGCGTGATAGCGTCTATCGTTGTGCCTGTGCCTTTGAGCATGAGGCCTGTACTCATCGTAAAATAAATAAAGCCCATAAACGCATAGGCCGCACCTAAATTTTTACCGTAGCGGTGCTCAAAAAAGTCACCCGTAGTGATGTAGCGTAAACGCCGGTAAATAGGTGATAATAACCAAAAGAAAGGGTTGCTAAACATCCAAGCCCATTGGTACCAAATACCTGCTAAGCCTATACTATAACTTGCGCCAGCCACTGTTACCGGTTGGTCGGTATGGGTACCGGTACCCATAGCGTGGCCAATCATGAGTAATTTTCCAAAGCGACGGTTTCCCATAAAATAGTCGCCTGTAGTTTTTACAGATTGATAAGTTGACACGCCTACAATAGACAGAAATACAAAATAAATGAGTATTACGGCTAGGTCTAAATAGCTTAATCCAAATAACATTGTTTTATTTCCTGACGCTGTTTTTCACATAAGGTACAGACCACAGATCTTTCAATACAAACGCCGCTCTTTTAGGTTCACGCGTGCGGGTAAAAACGCCTTTTAGGTTAAAAACAATACGGCGAAAATGTTGCGAGGCTCTAAAGTCTGCAAAGTTCCAAACGTGTCCACCTATTGTCCAATCATTGTCTTCAATAATTTTACAGCAACCGGCGAGTAAATCGGCTTGATACTCTTCTGTAAACATTTGATCACTCGTACTATGTAAGCCTGAAATAGTATCTGCACCAAACTCGGATACCAATATAGGCTTGCCGTATTTTCTGCCAATATAGTCTAGTTCTGCTTTCAAAGACATTAATGCTCTATCTATTTGCCCAGGCTCTTGATACCAACCATAGTAGCGATTAATGCAAATAATATCGGTGAACTCAAACACCGGGTCGTCACTGCCAACACTTAAAACGTTGGCAATGGTCATGGGCCTTGAATTATCTTGTTGGCGGGCATGTGAAAATAACGATTTCCAATAGTCGGGACTATGTTTTTTGTATTCAGGTTCGCCTAAAAACCCCGGTTCGTTGGCAATAGACCACATAATAACAGACGGATGGTTATGGTCTCGTGCAAATTGACGCGTAACGGCGCGCTTGTGATTAACGAGCGTTTTATCGTTCACTAATCTGAAGTCCAAATTGACAGAGGGAACCTCGCTAATGATCAATATTCCTTTTTTATCGGCGTAGTCTAATATTTCTTCTGCATATGGATAATGCGAAGTACGAAACGAGTTAGCATTTATCCAATTGAGTAGTCCGAAGTCTTTGACCATTTGTGGTAAATTTAGACCTTTCCCATGAATGGGTGAGTCTTCATGTTTGCCAAAACCACGAAGAAATACCGGTTTTCCATTTAATAAAAGTTGAGCACCGCTTACAACGACTTCGCGAATACCTACATGTTGATGTATCTCGTCTATCAATTGGCCTTTATGAAATAGCATCACGACCAATTGATACAAATAGGGCTTTTCACAATCCCAATATTGGCAGTCGTTGATTAATATCTCGTGTTGACTGTAACCCTTATTTGACGATTTTAACTGCTGGCCAGATGTTTGATTGATTTTGCATAAAACTTCATAGTTTTCATCGGCATTTGTTTGCACATTTACAAGGACTTTTCCCAACTGCTCAGGCTCTACAAAGGTATCTACTTTAATCTGCTCAATATGTACAAATGGCTGACTAATTAATGATACTGGGCGATGTATGCCGCCAAATGGGAAAAAATCAAATCTTACTGCTGGAAAAACTTCATCACGAGGGCGATTTTCAGTATCGTAATGAGACCAATTAACTTCTTGAGTGACAGAATCAGGCAAAAGCTTGTTACATACCCATACTACTATTGTCAGCTCACCATTTTCGTCGACGTTATTGCTAACATTTCCTTCAAAAGGTAAAAATAAATCTTGATTTTCAGCCACCAGAGCTCCGTTTACCCAGACCTTTGACTGAAATTCGGCTGATCCTATTCTTAACACCAGTGACTGCTGCCTAAAAGACATAGGAATAAATATGGTCTTTTGTAACCAAGTACTGCCTACATAATTCATCAACCCCGCTTCTTGCAATTGTTCATTCCAACTTCCCGGTACAGCTATAGAATGTTGTGCAACAAAACCGTTGTAGTAATTTTTTTCAGTTCCTATGTCGTCGGGATCGCTCAAAAAGCCCATAAACCGGAACAATCTATATAATCCCGAGTTACTGTGCGTTGAAGTGTTAACATTTCTTTTAATTCCTTGAGATGCAGATTGCTGATAGGCTCTAATCTGTATTACCAATGTATACTAACTTTGAAAAAAAGGAATGGGTTTAAGAGAGTTTTACTTTCTTATAAGAAGGGGAGCAATGTTTATTATAAGCTTTTTAAAATTAAATTTTAAAAAAACGCTAAATTTGACTTAAGTCAAATTTAATTTGAATCAACCTATCATACCAAAATTCAGGGGTAGGTTTACTCCCCATCAAATTTTAAAGCAAGCTCGACGACGTAATATGTACCATCACTGATTTTAAATTCACAATCACAAACTATTTTTAGTTGTGCCTTTTACCACAGCTAACTAGGGCGATTGCATTAAATACACAGAAAAACTCAGCAAAAATAATCGTAGCAAAAGGCGGTGATTATTTATCAGCACTAAAAGGGAACCAAAGCACATTA
>QIJM01000325.1 GCA_003232445.1 Paraglaciecola arctica | reverse complement strand
AACTGCTGGGCGAGCGCTTTTAACTCCGCCTCTTGTTCGAGTAATTCTGGACGTTGTTTCAACCAATCAGTCTGCACAAAAGTTTTATATTCGTTCAGCTCATCACGCCTAGCGGTGACCGCTTGCAGATGGTTTTTTAATGCCTCAATTTTCTGCTTAAGTTCGCGCAGGGTATTCGGATCAATGTCTTGGTTGGCTAATTCTTGATTAAAAGCATCTTCCAGTTGTTTAATGTGCTCACGGTTTTGTTGCCGTTTGCTCTCGACTTGACGCTCTAGCTCTTCGGTTTGTTCATCTAAAACGGCCAATTCATCTTGCCAGCCGCTCTTAAACTCTAATAGTTGTTCTTCAAAATCAGACTTTAATAAATCAATGGCGCTCTGTTTTTGCGATAGGATTTGCTGTTTTTCATCTAGGCATTGTTGCAAAGCTTGCTTTGCTTGTTGCTTACGCTTTTCCAACACTGCTTTTAGCCCATCGGCAAAACGCTGTTTGGCGCTTTGGGCATAACCTATCTCTTGTTCTGCTTGTTCAAACGCTCGGTTTTGCCCAGCTACAGTTTCTCGCTGTAACTCAGCCTCTCGATGGCATTGATCTAGTTCAGTTTCTGCTTGTTTTTGTTGTTTTTCAGTGGCCAACAAATGCTTTTTAGTTTGCTCTAAAGACAAGGTTAGAACGGTTTCGTCTTGGGCATAATCAGGAGCATCAATTACGCTTATATCTAACTGCACACCCAACAAACTGTTACTTTGTTGTTCGCTATTCTCGGCAAGAAGTTGCGGTGATAAGTCTTTGCGATCCAGCAAAGGTTCATCAATCAGCTTACCTATACTCTGTTCCCAGCCGGGCTTATTGTCTCGAAGGAATTGTCTTAAGCTGTCTTGTTCAGGTGAAAGTTGTTTATGTAATTGCTGCAAGCGATCTTTGGCTTGTCGAGTAGTTTTCCTCGCTTGATGTAAAACTTTATCTGCTTCGTCACGTTTATTTCTGAGCTGTTGGTAGGTGTTTTCGGCTTGTTTCTTGGCACTTGAGCTTTGTTGCCATGCTCGCTGGGCAAGCTCTAAACGTTTATCAGCCAGCGCACTGTTTTCTATTTCTTGCTCTGTGGGCGAAGCTTGTTTGGCTTGATGCTCTTGGCGCACAATACTGCGTTCTATATCTAATAGTTGCTGGTCGAACTCTGTAGATTGTTGTTCTTTACGCTGCTCAAACCGACCGCGTAAATCTAGCTCTTTTTCAGTGTGAGTGGTGCGCACCGTCTCTTTTTGTTGGCTAATGGTTTTAGCTTGAGCCTGATTTTTACGGGACAAACGTTCTAAAGATCCTGACAACTTAAGCTTTTGTTGATCAAGCTGACTCTGCAAGTCTTTATGCTGCTCTATCAGCAAATTGTATTGCTCTAACTTTTGCTCGTACTCTTCACGCTTAAGGGGTAAGGCACCCATATCTTTTTGCAATTGGTCGATATCGGAATCTTGATAGTTTTCATACTGCTGCTGGATATGATCTAACCTTGACGACTTGGCTTTAAGGTTTTCTGCCGTTTCACTGACGCGACTATTCAATACACCTTCAGCTTGTTCAAAAGATTCTTTTTCACTGCCCTGCTGTTTTTTAATCTTACTGCACTGCTCTTGAGCATCGGCCTTTTGTGTTGCCAGAGACTGTAAGTCTTTTTCTAGTATCGGCTTAAGTTGTAACAACTGATTTTCAATCGTATTCAGTTTTTCAGTTTGCGCCTGAATTTTTTGATATTCGTTCTGCATCGCCTGCAAACGCATAGTCTGACGCATCTGCGTGATCCACTCCCGCGCCTTAGTATTTTTAACTGTGGTAGTAGGCTGAACTAAGCCATCCTCTTCAAAAATAGCCGCCAGCATAGTACGCAAGGTATCCATATTACCTTCTTTGGCATGTACCGCACTGACCAACTTTTCCATATGCCGAATACGATGTTGGTTAGCAACCAAACTATAGCGACTAGCTAACTGCCTAAGTTTAGTACTTTCACGCCCAGCACCACGCCCTACACTGACATCATTTTGAATAATGCTACGAAACTCACTAGTAGCTTGAATTTTATGAGAAAAATCAATGCCAAGCTGTCTAAGTTGTTTAATCCACTGTTCGGGCAACATAGCTTGTACGTTACCTTGCTCGGTATCCACCAAGATTTGTTCTTGATGATAAGGCGCTTTAACAAAGCGATACTGCACCCCATCGCTACCTTTGCGAGTTAACACAACTTGGCAATTCTGCCCGTCCTCCCTTTGATATTCATAAATCAGATAACTATTAGCGTGGGGCAAATAAAAGTCATCAAACTTCTTTCGGGTTTTAGGTACCACTTTACTGGGTAATTCACCATAAAAGACTGGGATCAAACGTTGCAAAGTGGTTTTACCCGAAGCATTGGTACCACAGATATTACTGTGACCCGATACATCAAGCTCAACAAAACCAGGGAGGTGACAATTAATTAGAATAATGCGGTGTAACCCAGGCATAGACTTCCTTTGATCAAGGGTTTAATAACCGATGAATTTTACTAATAAGTGAGCGTATTTAACACCAGAGAACTACTGCTAGCAAACCCTGTGGCAATCAGCGCTTACTTTTAACTCGTAGCTGCTTTTTAATACTGCCCTTCGATCCAACTTTCAAAAATCAAACAAGCCGACACACTATCAATTTTTTGTTTATCGAGCTTTTTGTAGCCGCCCAGTTCAAACAAACGGGCTTTAGCATCGACTGTGGTTAAACGTTCGTCGCAGGTTTCGACCGATACTTTATATTTAGCATTAAGGCGGTTGGCGAATTTTTTGGCAGAAAAGGTGACTTGTTGACTGCTGCCATCCATATTTAGCGGTAAACCTACCACCGCCAATTGTGGAGACCATTCGGCAAACAACTTTGCTACAACATCCCAATTAGGAATGCCATCTACTGCCTTGAGGGCGTTAAGTGGAGAAGCGGTGCCTGTTATCTCCTGCCCTACTGCCACACCTATGCTATTAGTTCCAAAATCGAAGGTTAAGACAGTACGTTGACCTTGTTTACTCATGTGACATCATTAGCTGGGGTCTCATTCAGGAGTGGCCGATATCTGGGCCAAGCTGCCATACATCTATGCCTAGGCGCTGCACCGCAGTTTCCCATTTTTTATGGATCGGAGTGTCGAATAAAATTTCAGTATCAGCCTCGACCATTAACCACGAACTGGTTTGAATTTCTTCTTCTAGTTGCCCCGCTGTCCAACCGGCGTAACCAAGCATAATCAGAGATTTTTCTGGTGCATCGTTGTTGCCCAACGAAGATATGATGTCTTTAGACGTGGTTACCATAATCTCAGGGGTCATGGTTAAACTCGAAGTCCAACCGGATTGCGAAGTGTGCAAAATAAAACCACGATCTTGGCTAACGGGGCCACCAGCCAAAATAATATCTTCGGCTTTTTCGTCAATCACTTTGGCCTTATCGTCAACCTGTTCAACCAGCTCCTTTAACTTCATGCCTACAGGTTGATTGATGACCAGCCCCATGGCACCATGTTCGTTGTGTTCACAAATATAAGTGACTGTTCGGGCGAAATAAGAGTCTTCCATACTCGGAGAAGCAATCAGTAAGTAGTTTTGCAAACTTTGCATATTAGAAATCAGGCTCCTTTACCAGCGGCAAGACGTTTTTCGCTTAACCGTTTTTCGCTTAACCGTTTTTCGCTTAACCGTTTTTCAATAGAATCAAATAACATACCAGTAATATTCACGTCATAAGCGGCTTCAATTTCTCGCACGCAAGTTGGGCTGGTAACATTGATTTCTGTGACTCTATCACCGATTACATCTAAGCCAACAAATAGAAGACCTTTTTCGACTAGAAGTGGCGCGATTGTTTCAGCAATTTTCAAATCAGACTCTGACAAGGGTTGTGGTCTACCTGTGCCGCCCGCAGCCAAATTACCACGAGTCTCACCCTTAGTGGGTAACCTTGCTAAAGCATAAGGCACCACTTGGCCATCAACAATCAGGATACGTTTGTCGCCGTCTTTGATTTCAGGTAAAAATTTCTGAAACATAGCGTAGCGCGTGCCTAACTCAGTCAATGTTTCAATAATCACACCCAAGTTATTACCGTCTTCTTTGACTCTGAAAATAGAGGTGCCACCCATACCATCCAAGGGTTTACAAATGATGTCTTTGTGCGTTTGGTGAAACGCCCTAATTAACTTGGTATCTCTTGTAACAAGCGTATCAGCGACCAAATCGGGAAACCAAGAAGTAAACAATTTTTCATTAAAATCCCTTAAACTTTGCGCTCTATTCACCACCAAGGTACCCGCTTGCTCAGCTAGTTCAAGCATATGAGTGGCATAAATAAACTCATTATCCACAGGAGGATCTTTGCGCATCAAAATCACATCCAACTCAGCTAAACTTTGCTGTAACTCAGCCCCTAAGATAAACCATTTGTCTGCATTTGGCTCAACAGTCAAACCAGTCATACGCGCCATGGGTTTACCATTTTGCAAATACAGGTCGCCCATTTCCATATAAAACAATTCATAACCACGCTTTTGCGCATCGAGCAACATAGCAAAACTAGTGTCTTTTTTGATATTGATGGACTGGATGGGATCCATCACTATGCCAAGTTTAATGGTCAAAATTGTTCCTTAGAAGTATTGTTCAAACGTTAGCTAAATGTTTAAAAGACGGGTAAACATAGATGAACATGATCTTGAGGTAATTGTTGCAAAATTCAAGCTTGAATTTGGATCAAAGCAATAAAGTTTGAAATCATACCTGCGCATTGTCTATGCGCAGGTTAATTTATAGGATTAAGGTACGCTGTTTTTTCTTAGTTCTTCTAGATTAAATTTGTACTTGCGGCTGACCTTAACACTGTCACCAGATGTCAACTGCGCTAGGTATTCGCCATTCGAATTTGGCGTTAATCTTTTTAATTTACTCAGATTGATCATGGCTGAACGATTAACCCTTGGAAAAAGGTTGGGAGCGAGTTCTTGTTCAAATTGTTTAAGGGTTTTACGTATAATGTGTGTGCCTTCCAATGTATGCACACACATGTAATCACCAGCGGCTTCAATCCATGAAATATCATCAAGCCTCACTCTTATCCACTCAGAGCCACTTTTCATGGAAACGGTTCGCTGTAGGTCGCTCATTGAGCCGCCACTTGTCACCTCTAAATTACGGATAAAACCATCTATGGAGTTACCCGTTTTGCGACTCAGTAATTCATCCAGTTTAAGATGTTGAAGCACTACATCACTATCAAAAAAAGAATCGACGAGCTTACCTAAACAACTGGCTAATCTGTCATCTGAAAACGGTTTAAGTAAATAATCAAAGGCATGGAATTCGAAGGCACTTAGGGCAAATTCTCCAAAGGCGGTGACGAACACGACTTTAGGTACAGGAGTGGTGTTTTTTGATAATTGTTCTGCCAGTTCAAGTCCGCTTAACCCCGGCATCTCGATATCCACAAAAGCAATATCAGGCTGGAACTGCTCAATCGCATCCAGCGCATGATGAGCAGACGGACATTGTGCAACCACATCAAACCTAGCATCTCCACTCAACCTGAGCATTAGGCCTTCTCTGGCCAAAGGTTCATCATCAACAATGATG
>QIJM01000200.1 GCA_003232445.1 Paraglaciecola arctica | reverse complement strand
TTGGTTAAAGTTAAACCGCCTCATGGTTTAGCCAATGAGGCGGGGTTCAACTACCAGCAGTGGTTGTTTAGTGAAGGCATAAACGCAACGGGTTACGTCAAATCGAATGTTGATAATCAACTGGTTGACGATGTTAAAACCATTAGACAAGCATTGCTGAATCGAATGTTAGCCTTTGATTTACCGCATAGTTCGTGGTTAGCAGCACTGACTTTTGGTTATCGAGGATTGTTGCAACCTGAAGACTGGCATTTAGTACAAAAAACGGGTGTGGCTCACCTTATTGCCATCTCAGGTCTGCATTTGGCTCTGGTCGCGAGTTTAAGTTATGTATTGATAGCATGGATTGCTGGAGGGCTGTTAAGCAGGTTTCATTCTTTACATCATATCAATCTGCATAACGTGGCAATGTTGTTGACTCTTTTTACCACTCTCGCTTATTCAGCTTTAGCGGGTTTTGGTTTGCCTACTCTTAGAGCATGGTTGATGTTGCTTTTGTTTAGTGTGTTTTTTCTGTGGAATAAACATCTTGGGGCAAAAAGTTTAATTTTGTTAGGGCTTAGCAGCTTTGTATTACTTTTCCCATTGAGCATATTTGGATTGAGTTTTTGGTTAAGTTTTTCTGCCGTGATAATTATTTGTTTTATATTTTGGCGTTGGCCGGTCAAAAAAGGCGGTTTTTCTTTGATTCAAATACTGTCTGGTATGTTCAAAGTGCAGTTATGTTTGACAGTGCTGATGTTGCCGTTAGTTGCTTGGCAGTTTTCTTATATCTCAACCGTTTCGCCTTTGGTTAATTTAATCGCAGTGCCCATAGTGACTATGGTCTTGGTGCCAATTTGCTTGCTGGCGGTGATCTGTTTAGCGGTCAAACCTGACTGGGCGCTAGAGTTGTTTTCTTTAGCAGACCTAATGGTGAGTTATGGCCTGACGTTTCTTGATTATGCGCTAAAACTCGATGGTGCATACTTCAATTTACCTGTGTTCCCAGCTGCTGTGTGGTTTGCTGTCTTCCTGTTTGTATTTTTTTGCTGTTTGCCTTCTTTTTGGTTACATAAAAAATACCTATGTTTATTGTTGCTGCCACTAGCTAGCTATTTATTAACGCAACGAACGAATACTTGGCAGATAGATATATTAGATGTGGGGCAGGGGGTGGCTGTGTTAATTAGCAAAAATAATCGAGTCATTATCTACGATGTGGGCGCAAGTTATTCTTCTGGCTTTAATATGGCCGACAGTGTGTTGCTCCCTCTTTTGCAGGCTAGGGGATTTTCTACTGTCGATTTAGTGTTCATCAGCCATGATGATAACGATCATGCTGGCAGTTTGCCCCAATTGCTTAAAGGTATTCAGCTATCTAAGGTTTTGACTAATCAAGATAATTGTCAGCAAGGTCTTGATATGTATTGGCAAGGTTTGAGAATTAAAGCTTTATGGCCAGACAATGCACTCAAATACAACGACAATAATGGTTCATGTGTCATTAAAGTATCGGATCAGTATCACAGTATTTTATTGCCAGGTGATATTGATAAAAGTATCGAAAAGCAGTTGGTTGATTTTTATCCAGAACAATTGCAGGCCGATATTTTGCTGGCACCACATCATGGCAGTAATACCTCTTCTTCTAGTGGATTTATTCAAACAGTCGGCGCTGAATATGTGATATTTAGTCAGGGTTTTATGAATCGCTGGCGTTTTCCTAGGCAAGAAGTGCTAGATAGATTTGAACAGGTAAACAATAACGAGGGCACACAGAGCAAACTTTTTTCTACGTCTGACTCAGGCCAAGTGTCTTTTATTATGCAATATGATTCGCCAAAACCGATTCTAGTCAAAACCTTTAGACAGGATATCTATCCTTATTGGTATGCAAACTCCACTCACTTTTAATAAAATATCTCATTGATAGTTGGGGAATTTCGTCCTAACAGTTACACTAGCAAGTGTTTTTCCTCTTTCATCAGATAACAGTTATTTAATGAGCACACAGACAGATTCGGGCACTCAAGTACCGCCTAATATATTTAGACGATTTAGCGTCTACCTTAAAGATTTTAAATTTGCCTTTTTTATCGCCGTTGTTGGCATGATTGGCTATTCGGCCATTGATGTAGCTGTGGTTGCGCAACTTAAACCTATTGTGGATGACAGTTTAGGAAAAGGGGATTACGAGTACCTGCGTTTAGCCGCTTATTTTATTGTGCCCATTTTTGTATTGCGCGGCATTTTGAACTTTCTCGGTACTTATACCATTGCGTGGATTGGTAACCACGTTGTGATGCGGTTACGCCAGCAATTGTTTAGTCGATATATTCACTTGCCTGTTGAATTTCATGATAACAACGGCACAGGGCAACTTATTTCTAAGGTGATATACGACACTGAACAAGTCTCTAATGCTGCAGGTAAAGCGTTACTCACGCTGGTAAGAGATGGGGCTTTTGTTATCGGCTTGCTGTTTGCGATGTTTTATTACTCGTGGCAGTTATCACTTATCTTTGTGTTGATTGGCCCTTTGGTAGCAGTGATTGTGTCTGTGGTAAGCAAGCGTTTTAGGTTGGTCAGTAAACGTATTCAAGATGCCATGGGCGGCTTAACTTCTGCCGTTGAGCAAGTCATTAAAGGGCATAAAGTGGTGCTGATGTTTGGCGGGCAAGCGTTTGAAGATAAACGTTTTGCCGAGCAAAATAATAATAATCGCCAACAAAATATGAAGTTAATTATCGCCAAAATCCTCAGTGTATCGTCGATACAAGTGATTGCGTCTTTCGCTTTGGCCGTAGTGCTTTATATAGCAAGTTATCCTGATTTGGTTAAATCACTCACACCTGGCGTATTTGTTAGTGTGGTGGTGTTTATGACCATGCTGTTAAAACCTCTTAAGCAACTCACTACTGTAAACAGCGAATTCCAAAAAGGCATGGCGGCCTGTGTAAGTATTTTCGAAGTGTTAGATCAGCAGGTTGAAGAAGACAAAGGCACCCATAGTGTTGACAGGGTTGCGGGAAAAATCGAGTTTAAGAATGTGACCTTTAGTTATCCTTCCAAGGATGCCCCAGCACTGAAAGATATTTCATTCTCAGTCGAGCCCGGCCAAACTTTTGCTTTGGTAGGCCGCTCTGGAAGTGGTAAATCAACTATTTCAAGTTTGCTAACGCGTTTCTACGACAATCAAACAGGCGAAATACTTTTAGACGATATATTGTTAAAAGATATGCCACTAAAAGATTTACGCCGACAGTTTGCTTTGGTTTCACAACATGTAGTGTTATTTAATGACAGCATTGCCAACAACATTGCATATGGTTCAGAAGGTAAAGTTAGCCGTGAACAAATACTGGCCGCGGCTAAAACAGCTCATGTGCTGGAATTTTTGGAACAGTTACCTGAAGGCTTGGATACCATAGTAGGTGAAAATGGTTTTATGTTATCTGGTGGTCAGCGTCAACGGTTAGCGATTGCCCGTGCCTTGTTATTAGACGCACCTATTTTGATATTAGACGAAGCCACCTCAGCCTTAGATACAGAATCAGAACGACTGATCCAAGATGCACTCGAACAATTACAACAAAACCGCACTAGCATAGTGGTAGCTCACAGGTTATCGACTATTGAAAACGCCGATACTATTTTAGTGATCGAGGCGGGTGAAATTATCGAGCAGGGTAATCATCAAAGTTTACTGGCGCAAAATGGCACTTATTCACAATTGTATAATATGCAGTTTGACGATGAGCTAGTCGCCAAGTGAGCTGGGTAGACAATATTTGGTATTCACCGCGTTGGTATCATTGGCCTGTTATCATTTTGTTATTACCATTAACCGCGCTGTTTTGGTTATTGTCTGCGTTGCGCAGAACGTTATTTCGATCACAGATTAAGCCTTCAGTTGATATTCCTGTGCCGGTCATTGTGGTGGGTAACATCAGTGTAGGTGGTAATGGTAAAACGCCGCTAGTGATGCATTTAGCTAAACGTTTAAGGCAAGAAGGTTATCACCCTGGAGTGTTAAGCCGAGGTTATGGTGGAAAAAAGGCCAGCTATCCCATGATTGTTGATAACAGTAGCTTGGTCGATTTGGTTGGCGACGAAGCTATATTGATGCGTCGGCATATTAACTGCCCTTTGCTGGTTGATCCTGTTCGCCCAAGAGGGGCGATGGAACTAGTCGACAATCATAAATGTGATGTGATTATTTGTGATGACGGTTTGCAGCATTATGCGTTAAATAGAGATATCGAGATTGTGGTGATGGATGGCCAAAGGCGCTGTGGCAATAAACTGTTATTACCAGCCGGTCCCTTGCGTGAAGGTTTGTGGCGTTTAGATACCGTTGATTTTTTGGTGTTAAATGGAGGCCCAGTCACAAATGGTGAATATTTAATGTCACTGGAAGCTGGGAAATTGATAAACGTTAAACACCCTAATAAAAGTCTATCGATAAACGATTTAACCTCGCCTATCGCCGCACTGGCCGGAATAGGTAACCCGCAACGCTTCTTTTCTTTGTTAGAAAAAAAGCAAGTTAAGCTAAAAGATAAAATAAGCTTTGTTGATCATCATGCTTTTAGTGAAAAAGATATTCCTAGCACAACCGTGATCATGACAGAAAAAGATGCAGTAAAATGTACCCAGATAGCGCATGATGATTGTTGGTATTTGCCTGTCAGTGCTAGTTTAACCAGTCAATTTGAATCGCAACTCTTGCAAAAATTAAAGCAAGTGGCTGCGGACAAAAAACAAAGTAAGAGAAAATAATGGCCTTTGATAAAAAATTGTTAGATATCCTAGCCTGCCCAATTTGTAAGGGTAAATTGTTATACCAAAATAAGCAGGCACAGCTTATCTGTAAATTCGACCGTATGGTTTATCCTATTCGGGAAAATATACCGGTGTTATTGGAGTCAGAAGCCAAACATGTGTCTAGCGAAGAAATGGAACAACTGTTAAAAAATGACTAGCGCTGTTAGCTGGCGATTTTTATTGAAGAGGTTTACCTATGCAATTTAGTGTCATTATTCCTGCACGATACGCGTCCAGTCGGTTCCCAGGTAAACCTTTAGTAGAAATACAAGGTAAACCTATGGTGCAACATGTATATGAGCGCGCACAAGAATCAGGAGCCAGCAATATTTTAGTGGCTACCGATGATATCAGGATCGCCAAAGCGGTAAATGACTTTGGCGGCAAATATTGTATGACAGGCGCGCACCACGTATCAGGCACAGAACGTCTGGCTGAAGTGGTCGACTTACAAAACATGTTGTCCCATGAGTTGGTGGTGAATGTGCAGGGTGATGAACCTTTTATCCCTGCTGAAAATATCCTACAAGTGGCCGAGAATTTACATAATCACCAGCAAGCTGAAATGGCCACCCTGGCGGTTAAAATTACTGATGTAGAAGAAGCGTTTGACCCTAATACCGTTAAGGTTGTGATGGATAAACAAGGTTATGCCATGTATTTCTCACGTTCGACTATCCCTTATGATAGAGCGCGTTTTCTTGATTCAGACAGCATCGATGAGATAGGCGACTTTTACTTTCGGCATATTGGTATTTATGCTTATCGTGCAGGCTTTATTAAACAATATGTGAATATGTCACCATCAGGTTTAGAACAAATTGAATCGTTAGAGCAACTTCGAGTCTTGTGGCATGG
>QIJM01000252.1 GCA_003232445.1 Paraglaciecola arctica | reverse complement strand
GGCCCGGTTTGATTGCATCCAGCAAGGTACAGGTTGATATTTCAACCATGCCCACTGGCATGACACAGACAATGCCCATGGCTGGATCGTCGCACTCGATAAAAATAATGGCTCGCGTTTGCACTTGTGTGATATAACCTTCCGAATGATCTTGGTCAGTCGGGTCTTCACCTTCAGAAGTCGCTTGGCTGAAGTATAGTCCTTCTTGTACATAGACTTTTACTATTTTTCCGGCAACTGGGCTGTGCCAGCGGTGATAACATTATGGGACAACCTGGAATTATAACTATCTTGAGGTTTAAATTGCCGAAAAAAAGATTATTTGCTAAAAGAATTCGACTTTGAAGAATTTATAAAGAACGTTGTTTGTGAATTTAAAACCATTTCATGGTATGTGAATAATAAATAAATTTAGAGTGGGTAAAAACTGTAGTGGCTGTCCGTAAAAGCGGGGGACTACGTACCATACCGTCGCACATACTTCCAATCTGAGTCAAATAACCATTTGCTTATTTCCACATCAGATTGCGGCTTGCAGATATGATAGCCTTGCGCGCGGTCACATCCCAGTTTCTTTAGCGTTTCCAGTATCTCGTTGTTTTCAACACCTTCAGCAACAACGTCGAGCCCGAGTTCATGGGCCAATCCTATTGTGGAACGGACGATGATCATATTGTCCTGCTGCTTGTCCATGTCTATTACAAAACTCTTATCGATTTTTAATTCCTTAACAGGTAGTTTTCTAAGGTACGACAACGATGAATAACCGGTACCAAAATCATCGATGGAAATATCAAACCCGATTTTTTCCAGTCTTGAAATAATCTCGAAAGCTTTCTCAGGTTGGGACATTGTCATGCTCTCGGTGATTTCCAGTCTTATCCATTTTGGGGAAAGATTGCAATATTTGAGTTTGTTTTGAAGTTCGTCCGGTAAGTGTGGATCAAGAAAATTACGTGGCGAAAGGTTAATTGACATATGGATTTTAGCACCACTGTTGTGCCATTCAGCACATTTCTTTAAGGCGACATCGAAGACCCATAATGTTAATTGCTGTATCAGTCCTTTCTTTTCAGCCAGAGGAATAAACTTGTCAGGAGGAATCATGCCATAGTCCGGATGTTTCCAGCGTGAAAGTGCTTCTACACTGTGAATCTGATTGGTCTTAAGATCAACAATTGGTTGATAATGTAAAAAAAGTTCGCATGCCTCAATAGAATATTTTAAATCTATAGTAAGTTGCTCTTTTTCTTGTCTTTTCGAGTCCTCAGTAAAATCAAATATAGCATAACCAGATCCACATCGTTTTGCCGTGTACATGGCGGAATCGGCGTGTTTTAATAACACATCACTACTTACGCCATGTTTAGGATAAATAGCCATACCTAAGCTTGCACTTACGCTGATTGAGTGATCGCCAAATATAAAAGGTGCATCCAGTGTGCTGATGATCTTTTTAGCCAACAGTTCTGGAGTTTCATCAGAAATCTTCGGTAATACAAGAGCAAATTCATCACCACCTAAACGGGCTAATGTATCACTTGAACGCAACGAAAGGCACAGGCGCTCGCCTAATTCATACAAAACAGCATCACCAGTCAAATGACCTAAAGTGTCATTAATTTTTTTAAATTTGTCAATATCAATAAGAAAAACAGCAAGCTGACTGTTTTCTCTTTCTGCAATGTTTATACTGTGTTTCAACCGGTCGTTAAACAGATTCCGGTTAGGCAATTTGGTTAGTGGGTCATGTAGTGCAACATGTCTTAGTTGTTTGTTGGAAGTAATGAGTTCACTATTTTTAATTTCGAGTTCGTTGAGAATTTTTTTTAATTGGGCTGTACGTTCTTCGACCTCATGCTCGAGGTTTTCGACATATTCTCTAGCTTGTTCGCCTAGGTTCCATTTTTTAACCAGAGTCAGGGCCATTTGCTGCACCGCGATAGCATCAAAGGGTTTTCTTAAGAAAAGTAATTTGTCTGTTACACCAAGTTTTTCGATAATTTCGTTCCAAGTGTAGTCGGAATACGCTGTGCAGAGTACCATTTCAATATAGGGAAATTTAAGCCAGATGCGGCTAATGGTTTCAACACCGTCCCAACCTGGGGGCATTCGTACATCCATGAATGCAAGCGCATAGGGTCGGCCTTCATCTTCTGCTTTCTGGATCATGGTCAGAGCCTCCTGGCCCTGGTAAGCAGAATCGGTCTCATAATCAATGAAATTCGTATCTGCATTACTGGCGTTTTTACTTTCACCAAATAATTCATCTTCCAAATTATCTATATCCTGGTGTGTCTTGCTTTTTCTCGAGCACAAAACTTTACGAAAGTCTTCATGAATAGACTTGTTGTCGTCGATAATCAATATACGCGTATTTTTTTCCATATCAGTTCCGCTAATTTTATATTACTGGTTTCAATTTTCAGCAATTCTTTTTTGTGACAGGACCACATCATCAAAAGACTCATCTTGTCTTTCGCTATCAGCAATGGGGACTGATAGAGTAAAACATGCCCCCTTGTTGGCCCCGTCGCTGCTGACCGTCAGCATGCCGCCCATCTCAGTCATCGAATTCGCGCTGGTGTGTAGCCCAAATCCATGACCATTTTCTTTGGTTGTAAATCCATGGTTAAATATATTGGAGAGATTTTCTTCCTCAATGCCAACTCCATTGTCAGTGACACTGACATATACCGATTTGTTCTTGTATATACCAATATCAATTATGATTTCTTTCTCTTTGTTAAGAGCATCATTTTCAAGCGTGGCTTCCTTAGCGTTTTTAATCAGATTGGTTACCACCTGTAACAATTTGGATTTTTGCCCTACTATAGTTGGTGTTTCTGGTATATTTTTTGTAATATTGACACCCCATTTATGCAGTGACGCGCTCTGAACTTTGAGTGCGTCTTCTATAACGGGGTTAATTTTAAATTCCTCGACGCGAATGCCATCTGTGGCATAGGCCTGTTGTGTGCTAATGACCTCCTTCATCATGGTGGTCTTTTCTCTTAGGGATTTTGTTTCACCAATGATTTGATTTAATTCTTCTTCTAGAATAGAACCTAGCTTGAGGTAATATTGAAGTAGTTTTTTTCCTTTATCATCAGTAGAAATGAACTCATATAGATTATCCATGTTTTTACAAAGCATAGCGTTGGCTTTGTTTAAGCCTTGCACCTTGCTGTTTCCGGCTATGCGCGATACTTCTTCAACAGATATGTTGACGCTATTAAGAATATTGCCAATGTTGTGTAGAACACCGATTGCCATTTCGGCCATACCGGATTTATGAGCCGCATTAATAATACTATTTTGAGCCTCTGCAAGATGCAGCTCAGCTTCTTTACGCCGGGTGATGTCATGCGTAATACAAGCATGCATATTTTCTTCGCCCAGGCGCATACTGGTTATAACTAGTTCCATTGGAAAAACCGAACCGTCCATACGCTGACCTTCGATTTCAGCTCTATGTCTACTTATACATTCCTTGAATATATTTTCTTCATCCATTTTTAATCCAAAAGCCTCGCTTAATCCTTCAATGTTCTGGTTGAGGAGAAGCATGATGAAATGCATGCCTATACATTCAGTATCATTGGCGCCGAACATATTTTTTGCGGCCGGATTGAGGCTAATAATTAGACCGTTTTCATCAATGACGATGATACCTTCGCCTACATTATCAAGGACTGTTCTAATTCGTGTTTCGCTTATTGCCAATTCGGTTGTACGTAAGCTTACTCGGTCTTCTAAAGTAGCATTTAATTCTGACAGTTTATCCATCGCTAAATCCTTTTCAGCTATTGTCGCCTTTAATTGCTGCATCATATTATTAAACGCAATAGATAAATTTCCAAGTTCGTCTCGCGAGTATACTGCAACGGGTTTATCCAGCTTGCCATTGCTAATATCCATTGACCCAGCAATTAAACTTCTAATTGGACGCATGGCACTGTAGCGAAATACCAAATAGATACTCAAACTAAGAAAAATTATAATAGCACCGTTACCCAGCACCTGTTTTAATAGTGCTTGACGAGCTAACATATCAAGTCGATGTCGACTTATACCCATAAGCACGTGGCCTTGTTGTTTTTTGTTATACATAATGGGAAATACCAAATGTATAATGCTCTCATTTTGTTTTAATGCGGCTATAATATCCTCTACTTTTTTTCCAGTGACGGTATTCATCGCCAATTGTATCTGCGAATTTCTTTTGTCCATATAAGAAGCCATGGCGTTACCTAGGTTATCTACCACCACGCTGTATACCATATCTTTTCTGCTCACAACTTCTTTCATATAAGCTTCCATAGAAGAGAAGTCGTAAGCCAGTATTAATTCGGGAAGAATCAGTGAGACAAAATCGCCCAGTACATGGCCTTTCTCGGTGAGTTGTTCTTGAAATAATTTGTTTTGTGAATTAACAACAACTGTTGTAGCAACGCCTAGCGTAATGGACAATATCCCCACTACCAGCAATACAAACTTGACTCCCAAGCCGATTTTAATCTGTTGAGTGGTTTTCATATTATTGGTAAATTAGTTAGTAATCTTCATTGTACACCGTCTTTACAATTTTACGGTGGCCATCAAATTCGTCATCGTTAGCAATGATAAGTCCACTTAGTTTAGCCTTTTTAAGTAACTTTTTTCCTTCCGTAGTCTTATGTAATTTAGAAAGAAGCGACTGAATGGTATTGCTCAATGTGGTTGACATACTCGGTTTTACCGCCCATGGCAGATGCACTAGTTGTGGACCTTGTAGAAGATATTTCATTTGCTTTGCATCAATTTTTTTAGTGACTACATCCAAGTTTAATATTACATCACCGGCACCGGCCGCTGCAGATTGCTTGTAAAAAGCCGCAAAAATAGCATTTGGTGGGTTAATCGAAAATTTTTCCTGGTAGTTGCCATGTGCCAGTCCATTTTGTTCCAATAAATATCTCGCCACAATATAACTTTGCATTGCTTTTGGTCCACCACCGAACACCACCGTTTTCCCTTTGAGATCTTTGACCGAATGAATACCACTATCCTTGCGAACAACGATAGAACCGGCAATAGTGGATTTACCAAATTCCTCATTTTTGAGGATTACCCTATATCCATATTTTTTATGAGAAATAATATAGTGATACTGGTTATAGTGAACGATGTCATATTTTTTTTTGGTCACATTCTTCCAAAAAGATTTAAAATCCTTGGTAGTAACCAGCTTCACCTTACGATTAAGCTTAACTGACAAGTATTTCGCTAAGGGTCTATAAAGTTCGTGAGTGATTAAAGCATTTCTTCGAGGGAATATGCCCATAAGTAAAGGCTCTTCGGCACTGTAAGCCAAACGTATGGTTATTAAATTACCTAGCACTAAAAGCAAGCATAAAGACATTAAACTCACTTTTTGGACTTTCATACTATTTTTTCTTTTCATGCCCTTTTCCCTTTAGGACTTGGCAGATGTCAACTCATAATCGGCAGAACCGCACTAAACTTTAAAAATATGGATTAGTTCCGGAATACGAGAATAGTTTTGGACATAACGCCGTAATGATCGGCGAGAAAAGGTTTGAGGAAGCCGCGAGCAAAGTTGCGAAAAAGTGATATAATTTGTTCAAAAGCAAAGGAGAATTTAAAATGAAAACGATTATTAGCACCCTTGTCGTATCAACAGTCT
>QIJM01000051.1 GCA_003232445.1 Paraglaciecola arctica | reverse complement strand
CACATCAAGAACGTTATTGCTTTGGAAAAACACCGATGGAAACTTTTTCAAACAGTTTTCATTTAGCTGGTAGAACTTTAAAGTTAGATAATGATTAATTAGAATCATCGATTGAAAAATATCTAGCCTTTTTAATCAATTCTTCAGATATGGTGGTTAAATTATCAGTTTGTGCCGCAGTTTTTTCTGATATTTTTAAATTCTCATCGGCTACTTTTTCTATTTGACTAATTGCTTGATGGAGATGTTTAACTGCCTTGTGTTGTTCCAGATGGGCATCTCTGATTTGAGTCATTTGCTCTGCTGACTGATTAATATGGTTGACAATAGAGATAAATGTTTCATCCGTTTCTAGAGACAGTGTTTTGCCAATTTCCATTTGTATAAGTGTTTTGACGATTAATTGGTTACTGTCTTCGGCAGCTTTCTTGGTAAGAGAAGCAAGCTTTCTCACTTCATCAGCGACAACCGCAAATCCCTTTCCATGTTCACCTGCACGCGCCGCCTCTATGGCTGCATTTAATGCAATTAGATTTGTTTGGGAAGCAATATTAGTAATTTCTTTCATGCTTTTAGATATTTTTTGGCCTGTTAGATTCAGCTCCTCAATTGATTGAGTAAGCTCATTCATCTTAACCTGTCCCTGGTTGGCTTTAGAAAGAGTTTCCTGTGCATTCTCTCTTACTTCAACCGAAGCATCAGTTGTTAGCTTAATTTGCATTTCCATTTGGTATAAGGCGGTAGAAACTGTATCAACAGATTCTGTCTGCGTTTGTGCGCCACTGGATAATATTTGGCATCCTTCATACATTTGCTCAGTGGCATCGTAAACATTTTCTGACGACTGGTGAATTGTAACTAAAACTGTTTTAAGTTGTTCAACCATTTTTGAAAATGCCTGTCCAAGCACATCATATTGGCCGGAAATATAAGGTGAAAAATTCAAATTCCCTGAAGCAATTTCTTCTGCAGAATGGGCTTGAAGTTGCAGGTTTTTTATGAGGCTGTTGAGTGATTTACCGATATTTCCTAGTTCATCATTACGTTTACTTATTTCATCCAATGGTTCTTGACCAATCGACTTAAGAGCAATATCGCCTTTCGATACAGCACTTAAAACATTGACTGCCAGTGTGAGACTCTTGCTGATGGAAGCAAACATAATTACCAAAACAAGGGCAACAACAATAGAGATAACAGCACCGACAATTAGTCCTATGTTGGTGAGCTTTTCAGAAGTTTCAGTGATCGATTGTTTTTGCACCGCTGAAATAAGATACCAACCTGTGTTATCGATCACCTTCACTGCTGCCAGATAATCAATATCATGTTCAGAAAATGATATCAAGGATTTGCCCTGACGACATAAATCTTTATAGGCATCATTTTCCTTGTTGTCTTTGGACAATATCTTGCTCGCATCAGGGTGTGCTAGAGGTTGACACTGACTGGTTAAAATAAATGCCAGGCTTTGTGAGTCAGTTTGTTGGCTATTGATCAGATTATTATACAAATCGGTTAGCGGAATACTGGCAAAGATAACACCTTTAGTATTTGAACCAGCTAACTGTACCTGAGTTGCAATAGTAAACAGTGGTGTTTTATCAACCCGGCTTAAGCGCGCTTCACCAATAACAGTATTTGTACTTTTCAAGGAATTATTGAAGTAATCAAACTTAGAATAATTTACCCCTATTCTTGATGCATTTGCAGTGGCAATAGCTACTCCGCTACTATTTAGTAAAGCAATGTTACGAAAACCATATAATTGCTTGGTTTGCAAAAAATAGTCATTCAGTGAGTCTGATGAAGCCTCACCTTTTAATACTGAAGCAACCAATGGTTGATTTGATAGTGCATGAATTAAATGGTCGTTTTGTTGCAACCAACTTTCAACACTCTTTTTAATCAGTGTCGCGGTACTTTTAATTTTATGGCTAGAGACCTGACTAACTGAATCAATAGCAGAAGAAGTGATTAGGTAAGTCGAAAGACTAAACCCGAGTATGATAACAGGGACTAAAACCAGATTAACTTTATAGACAAGCTTAGAGCTAATTCGATTATAAAATCTCGCTAATGTATTCAAATAAAATCTCCCAGTAGTAAGTAATTTTTTAGAACCTAGACTAAGGCGGCGAATTTTTAAAGCTTGCCGCTATGTAGGTGTAAGGCACATTATTGCAAGCCTTACCTGCTTCTTCTGAAAAGATAATTTTAGCATCCTTTCCATTGATAGACGTAGTCGAAACTGATTCAGGACAGCATGATTTTTCGAATCCGAGCATCGTCATTTTCAGAAGTTCACCTTGATTACTCTAATACCATACACGAGTAATCGTTTGCTTTTTCGACAGGTCCACCGATAATTACATAACCACTCAATGCAGGTATATATTCAATACCTCTGACGCCATGCCCCTGTAAAGACAGCTTGATAAATTCAAACGTCGGTTTAGGGCTAAAAGAATTATGGATCTTAACCAGAAATGCATTCCCGGTTCGCTCTGAACATGACTCAACATAGTTATTATTCTACTTATACCCAATGTCTGGTGGCATTGGGTATGCTCATTCTCTGCTGTAGAGCGCCTATTTCTTCTACCATTTATGCAGGGCGTTAGGCTCTTTGGTTCCCGAACAAGAATGTATAACACTTTTTTATCTTCAGATGAAGGAGAAATATAATGAATATTAAAATAGCAAATAGAGCATTGTTCATATTACTCATGAGCATATTTGCATTAAGTAACCACGTTTTGGCAAAAGGCGTTGATGGGTTAGAGAGGGTTACTCAGGTATTGGTGACACCACACCACCTTTTTTGCCTAAACACGAACAAGTTGTTACCGGCCCACCAAAAGTCGTTCAGATAAGAATGGTAATAGAAGAAAAAGAGATAGAGCAGGGTGTCTTTATCCATGCTTTTACTTTCAATGGTAGCGTTCCTGGACCTATGATTGTTGTGCATGAAGGTGATTATGTTGAGCTACCACTGTGCACCGGGTGGATCGATGGCTCCATGGCATGTTGTGCGTGGGATGAATGGAGCTATTATGGTCTTACCAAGAGATGGCTTAAAGGATAAAAACGAGCAACAGATTAAGTACACCAAAGCTTTTTATATTGTTTCCAAAACGACTGTAAACTTATTGGCTGACGAAAAAAGGGGAATGGGTGGTTTAACGTTTAAACTTCTTTGCATACTGGCTGGGAGACAGTCCAGTGTGTTTTTTAAATAACCGAGTAAATGAACTCAGGTCGTCATAACCTACTTGGCTGACAATACGTTCGATGCTGTCGTGGGTTGTTTCAAGTTGTTTTTTGGCAGCTTCAATACGTAAGGTTTGTAAATATTCTAATGGGTTTTGTTCGGTGGCTTTTTTGAATCTGCGATTAAAGGTTCTGAGGGTTAGGTTAACCAATAAAGGTAAATCACTTACGGCTATCCTTTGATTGTAGTTTGCCTCTAGCCATTCTTGGACAATTAATACATCAGGATCCTGATGAAATTTTTTGCTTAGAATATTGGCATAGGCAACTTGTTCGCCTCGATAAATATCAATCACATGAGCTTTAGCGGTAGTTGTAGCAACATCATGGCCACAATACCGCTCGATTAACAACAGAGTTAAGTCAAACCATGCCATACCTCCACCTGAACAATATATATTTTGTGAGCGGGTAATCATTTTTTCAGCATGTAAGTTCACTTGTGGATAACGAGATTTAAATAAACTGGCATACCCCCAGTGAGTGGTGGCTTCTTTGCCATTTAATATGCCTGCTTCAGCTAATAAAAAGGCACCACTACAATTGCTGGCAATATCTGATTGGTTAGCATAGTGCTTTTGAATATGTGCCAATAAGGGTTGGTTGTTCTTAATTACGTGACTGAGTTCACCGCCGATAGTTGGGATCAGTAGTAAGTCTGTGTAATTGACATCTTCAATCGCAATATGGCTATTGATCACCAACTGATTAATACAACGAACAGGGCGTTTTTTTATCGATGCAATTTGCACCTCAAAAAATGGCGAGGGTTGTTGACCTTGCATGCGTTGCCACGTGACCCCAGCTAACGCAAACAAGTCGAGAGCACCGGTAATAGCACTCGCATAAGCCTGATCAAAGCCAAGAATGGTTACTTTAAACATTGGAAATAACCGGAGTGATAGTCATAGATGACTTTTTGTCGTAAATGACCATTAATATGTCATATATGACAATAATAGCGAAGTGATATTTTTGTCAATCTAACGCTATCAATAAGAACAACGACAGTCTTCACTGTCATCACTTGCTAAGGTTAGGCAATATGAACAACGAACTGGTCAAACGCAAAGAATTAGCGTTTCAACTATATGAATTATTAGATACAGAAAACCTTTGTGAGCGAGAAAGGTTTGTTGAGCATAACCGCGAAACATTTGATGCGGTAATGGATATCGCAAACAAAATAGCCACTGAAAAATTTGCCACGCACAATGCCAAAGGTGATGCCAACGAGCCAACCTTCGATGGTCAAAAAGTGCATATGATTGCTGAGGTAAAAGAGGCCTTTGATGCCTATGTTGAGTCAGGCCTAATTGCAGGGCGTTTTGACTTTGATGAAGGCGGCATGCAACTGCCAGAAACTATTATGACCGCTTGTGCCGGGTATTTTATGGCAGCCAATCCTTCCAGTACCGGTTACCCATTCTTGACTATGGCTGCTGCAAACGTGATCCGCAACTTTGCCTCACAGCCGTTAAAAAACGCCTTCATGCCTAAAATGTTAACCGGTGAATTTACTGGGACTATGGCGCTGACAGAGCCACATGCTGGCTCGTCTTTGGCTGATATTCATACCAGTGCCATTAAACATGAAGACGGAAACTATCGCCTCAAGGGTAATAAGATTTACATCTCTGGCGGCGATCATGAATTGTCTGACAACATAGTGCATTTGGTTTTAGCTAAGATCAAAGGTGCACCAGCCGGTGTCAAAGGAATTTCATTATTTGTGGTGCCTAAGTTTCGCCTCGATAAGTCTGGAAACCCAGCAGAGCGAAATGATGTAGCCTTGGCTGGACTTATCCATAAAATGGGATACAGAGGTACCACCTCTACCGCTCTTAGTTTTGGCGAAAACGAAGACTGTCATGGATACTTGATAGGCGAAGAACATCAAGGTTTACGTTACATGTTCTTAATGATGAACGAAGCGCGTTTAGGTGTGGGTTTTGGCGCTGCAATGATAGGTTACAGTGGCTATCAATATTCGTTAGCGTACGCCAAAGAACGCACCCAAGGACGCGTGGCACCTAATAACAAACCTACGGATAAACCTGCGACTATTATTCAGCATGGTGATGTAAAACGTATGTTGCTGGCGCAAAAATCTTATGTTGAAGGAGGCATGGCGCTATGTTTTTACGCTGCTAGGTTAGTCGATGACTCGCACACACTCACTTCAGATGGTGAAAAAAGACAGGCCTCTGAATTGTTAGATTTGTTGACCCCTATTGTTAAAGCCTGGCCGTCAGAGTATGGCCCTAAAGCCAATGATTTGGCGATACAAGTACTAGGTGGTGCGGGTTATACCCGTGAATACCCTGTTGAACAGTGTTGGCGTGACAATAGGCTTAATCCGATCCACGAGGGGACCAATGGCATTCAGGCGCTGGATTTATTAACCCGTAAACTTTGGCAAGCCAATGGTTCAGGATTGAAATTACTGCAACAAAAAATGGAAAGCGACTTTGTTAAAGTAACAGGCATGCAAAGCCAACAGTTGATCGCAAATTTATTGCCTTATCTACAGCAAATGCAGTCCTTATTGCCTATACTTGCGCAACATTTACAGTCTGAAAAACTGCCGATTTTGTTAGCTAATGCCACATGTTTTATGAATATATTCGGCCAAGTGGTGATGAGTTGGATGTGGATACGTCAGGCAAATGTGGCAGAAAATGCATTGCAAGGTGCTGGTTTATCTAATGAGGATAAGGCGTTTTATTTAGGTAAAGTTCAAGCGGCTAAATATTTTGTGCGCTGGGAATTGCCTACAGTACAAAGAGATATTGCATTATTAAATGATATGGACGATAGCTGCAGTGAAATGCAAGCTGAATGGTTTTAATCGATTGATCCATTACACCTTGAAAATTAAATAGCTAAGGAAACATTATGAAAAATAAACAATTTTTATTGGCATCACGACCTGTTGGCACACCCACTAGAGAAAACTGGGATTTTGTCGAAACAGACGTTGCCGAATTAGCCGACAATCAAGTTCTGGTGCAAGTGGAGTATATCTCCTTAGATCCTGCCATGCGTGGGTGGATGAATGACGGTAAATCTTATATCGAGCCTGTGCAAATTGGTGCCGTTATGCGTGCCGGTACAGTAGGTAAAGTGCTTAAGTCCACTAGCAGTCAGTTTGAAGAAGGCGATTACGTGTATGGGCATTGTGGAGTGCAGCAATATGCAGTAGTGGGTATAGAGGGCTTACACAAAATCGATCCAAATCTAGCGCCATTGGAACGTTATTTAGGCGTATTAGGTATGCCGGGAATGACCGCGTATTTTGGTTTGTTGGATACGGGTTTACCTAAAGCTGGCGAGACAGTGGTAGTGTCGGGTGCCGCTGGAGCAGTAGGCTCAGTAGTAGGGCAAATCGCTAAAATAAAAGGCTGCAGAGTAGTAGGTATTGCTGGTGGCGCGGATAAATGTGCCTACCTAGTGAATGAATTAGGCTTTGATGCGGCGATTGATTATAAAAATGAGGACGTGAAAAAGGCGCTGCGAGTAGCCTGTCCTAAAGGTGTTGACGTGTTTTTCGACAATGTTGGTGGTGACATTCTTGATGATGTGTTAACTCAAATACGTATGAAGGCGCGCATAGTGATTTGTGGGGCTATTAGCCAATACAACAATACAACGGCTGTAAAAGGGCCGTCTAACTATCTTACTTTGCTGGTGAATAGGGCCAGAATGGAAGGCATAGTGGTATTTGATAATGTGGCAAACTATTCTAAAGCCGCAGCTGAAATGGCCGGTTGGATAGCACAGGGCAAATTAGTCGCCAAAGAACATATTGTTAAAGGTATTGAGCATTTCCCTGAAACCTTGTTGATGTTATTTAACGGCAAAAATATGGGTAAATTAGTCCTTAAAGTAAAAACAGATTAACAATAACAAGTCAGTGATATATTGACAGAGTGAAGGACATTTTATGAAAAAAGATATTTTTGATTTAACCGGCAGAGTAGCCTTAGTAACAGGTGCAAGCCGTGGTATTGGAGAGTCTATAGCACGATTACTTGCTGCTTATGGTGCAAGAGTGATTGTTTCTAGCCGTAAGATTGATGGTTGTGAAACCGTTGCACAAAGTATTCGCGACGACGGGGGTGACGCGGTTGCTATGGCCTGTCATGTGGGTGAAATGGCGCAGATTGAAAACGTCTTCGAGCAAATTAGCGAGAAATATGGGCGTTTGGATATTTTAGTTAATAATGCAGCGGCTAACCCTTACTTTGGACATATTCTAGATACCGATTTAGCGGCATTTGATAAAACCGTTGATGTGAATATTCGTGGGTATTTCTTTATGTCTACCGCAGCCGGTAAAATGATGAAAGAGCAGGGTGGTGGCGTCATTTTAAATACGGCCTCTGTGAACGGTATATCGCCGGGTATGGGGCAAGGTATTTATTCGATTACTAAAGCGGCAGTGATCAGTATGACTAAGTCATTTGCAAAAGAGTGTGGTAGCTTAAACATAAGAGTTAACGCCTTATTGCCTGGTTTAACCGAGACCAAATTTGCCTCAGCACTTACAGGTAATGATAAAATACTTAAAACAGCATTAATGCAAATACCATTAGGAAGAACAGCCCAGCCAGATGAAATGGCCGGTACTGTTTTGTATCTCGTCTCCGACGCTTCTAGTTACACGACTGGCACCACTGTGGTGGTTGATGGTGGGTTTTTAAGTTAATCTATTGTTTTATAATCAAAGTTTATTGACGGTGACTGTTTAGTTGCCGTTTTTGTTTACGGCTTATCACCATTATTACCCGATGTTAAAAGTGCGGCTCACAAAGAAGTCAATCATGACGACTCTTTGCTGGTGTAATTAATGCGTAACGTAAGGTACTAAAACGTATATAATTTTTGCGTTTTTGTTTTGCTAAATGACCCATTAATGCGCTTTAATAGTGTTGGGATTTATTTCAATATAGTCTAAGGCTTACTGCATGTTCAAACTGAATAAAAAAGGCTTATTATTAGCCAGTGCCACCTCTTTTCTTTTTGCCTGTTCGGCAACCCAAACCTCTGATCCAACTGTTAGTGGATCAGACGCTGTGCAGCCTAAGGTAATCAAAGCAGCGCAGTCGATTACAAGTAACACTCAGTCCAAGTTATTAACCCTCGAACAAATTATGGCTGATCCTGACTGGATGGGGCGGCAACCTACCTCTGTCTATTGGGCTGACAATAGCCAAAGTGTCTATTATCAACAAAAACAGCA
>QIJM01000081.1 GCA_003232445.1 Paraglaciecola arctica | reverse complement strand
TTTTTATCCCCAAAATGTCTGAGATAGTCAGCACTGAAAGTACACTACCAGATAATTTTAAGCTGCTGCCAATGGCAGAACAAAGTCTCGGTAATACAGACAATCAGTTTGGGGTTATTGAAGTGATTAAACAAATTGATTTAATTTTTGCCGTTTCATAACATACTGCTCTCTATTGTTTATCAAGATTAATATTTGGTCGCCATTAATAAGCCATCAAGAATATTAGTGCATCGCAGTATGCTAGATAAAAATATTTTTAACTTACTAGAAAAATGGCAAGTCAGTCACCATTATTTACACAGATTAAATAAATTGTAGCTGTGCAGGGCATCACATCACCTAATTAGGATCTTTGATATGAGTAAAATCGGTATTTTTGTAGGATCGGTATATGGCAACGCACAACATGTGGCAGAAGACGTTAATACTATGTTGAGTGCGCAAGGACTGGCATCTGAAGTGTTCACTGATCCCACACTGAACGACTTTAAACAGGTTTCGTCTATGTTATTTATTAGCTCAACTACTGGGCAGGGGGATATCCCGCCTAATTTGGAGTTTTTTGTTCAAGACTTGCGTGACCAATTTCCATTGATGGAGCAGAAACCCTTTGCTGTTGTAGGTCTAGGTGATAGTAGTTATGGTGAAACGTACTGCGGAGCAGGGCGACAAATTTTCGAACTGTTAACTGAATTGCAAGGCAAGCCAATTACAGAACTACTGGAAATTGATGCCTGTGAAACTCTCGAACCAGAAGTTGAAGTTGTAGCATGGGCAGAAAAATTGTTAGGGGGAATGGTATAATTTCAGAGATAAAAAAAGCGCCACCGGCGCTTTTTTTTCAATCAGTACAAATTTAAGCCAAGGCTTTAATTTGTGCTGCAAGGCGGCTCTTATGACGAGCAGCCTTATTTTTATGGATCAAACCTTTCGTTGCCATACGGTCAAGTAGAGGTGTTACTGCAGTATATGCAGCTTGAGCAGCTTCTTTATCACCAGAGGCGATAGCAGAAAGTACTTTTTTCAAAGATGTACGTGTCATAGAGCGACGGCTAGCGTTATGTTGACGACGCTTCTCCGCTTGTATAGCACGTTTCTTAGCAGACTTGATGTTAGCCAAGTTGGAACTCCCAAAAAATTCTAGTCAAAATTCAAGGGTGCGGATTATGAGGATCAAGTCGGTTTATGTCAATCAGTTTTGTGGGTTTTGTGGGCAAATAACGGATTCTTTTTACTTTATAGACTCTTTGTCTGTTGTTCGCGCATAATAGCGCTTTTGGTGGTTAGGAAGAAGTGGGTGTCAGGTAAGTTATTTAAATCAGGCATGATTGTCAGCGCCATGACGTTCATCTCGCGTATTTTAGGTTTGGTAAGAGATGCTGTCATTGCCAACTTAATGGGCGCAGGTGCCAATGCGGATGTATTTTTGTTCGCCAATAAAATCCCCAATTTTCTGCGGCGTCTATTTGCAGAAGGTGCGTTTGCACAGGCGTTTATACCTGTTTTAGCTGATGTTAAGCATGAAGGTGACGAGGAACACTTAAAACAATTTATTGCCAAGGTCAGTGGCACGTTAGGCGTGATAGTGACCATAGTGACTATTGTTGGCGTGATTGGTTCGCCAATATTGGCAGCGCTTTTTGGCATGGGCTGGTTTGTTGAGTATGTTAATGGTGAGCCAGCAGGAGAAAAGTTTGAACTGGCGTCATTAATGCTAAAAATAACATTTCCCTATTTATTATTTGTATCTTTAACCGGTTTGGCCGGTGCTATTCTTAATACCTTAAATAAGTTTGCTGTAGCAGCTTTCACTCCCGTTCTGCTTAATGTCGCTATCATAAGTTGCGCAATATATTTGGCACCAAGATTTGATGAGCCTGCATTTGCTTTGGCTTGGGGGGTATTTCTGGGTGGGCTTTTTCAGTTGCTTTTTTTGCTACCATTTTTATTCAAAGCTGGGTTGTTGGTCAAACCTAAATGGGGATGGTCAGATCCTGATATAGTCAAAGTACGCACGTTGATTATTCCCGCGCTGTTTGGCGTGTCTGTTGGTCAACTTAACTTATTGTTTGACACGGTCATTGCCAGCTTTTTGGGAACAGGGGCGATATCATGGTTGTATTATTCTGACCGTTTATTAGAGTTTCCATTAGGTTTGTTTGGCATTGCTATAGCCACCGTTATTCTGCCAACCTTGTCACACAATCATGTCTCTAAGGATGATGAAGCGTTTAGCGCTAACATTGATTGGGCAGTTAAAATGGTCTGTTTTTTGGGTATTCCCGCCGCGACGGGTTTGTTTATGTTGGCAGAGCCTATGTTATTAACCATATTCCAGCGTGGCGCCTTTACTCCTCAGGATGCAACATATGCCTCTCATAGCTTGATGGCATATTCATTTGGTTTATTGAGTTTTATGTTGGTTAAAGTGTTAGCGCCGGGCTTTTACTCTAAGCAAGACATTAAAACCCCAGTGAAGTTTGGTATTTGGTGTATGGCTGCGAATATGTTGTTTAACTTAATTTTAGTTTGGCCATTTGACTATGTAGGTTTGGCTATGGCAACGTCTCTTTCGGCCTTAATGAATGCTTTACTACTTTATGGCGCATTACATAAACGAGGTGTTTACATCGCCTCATCACAGACAGTTATTCTTATTATTAAGATTGCATTGGCTAGTACCTTAATGGGTATCGTTATTTTCATGCTTAACCCTATCGCTGCTTATTGGGTTGATTTTTCGTTAATAGATAAAATTTTTGAGTTAGCCAAATTAATTTCACTTGGGGCAACGGTGTTTGCCATTAGCCTTTTGATATTAGGGGTGAGAAAAAGCACTTTCTCAGCGTCTAAACCCGTCACAAAATAAAATACCCTAATGCTATTAGGGCATGCTTTAGTTTAAAAATGCACATTCCTTAAGGTTACTGCTTTCAATCGTTCTATAGTCAGTTATAATCCGCGCCTTTGATTGAATTTTAGCAAGTGTTTTGGCTTTTAAAGCAAGCCTTTGAGCTTAAAAGAGGACGCAGTGGAACTGATACGTGGCCTACATAATATTCGTGATAAACATCGCGGCTGTGTATTGACAATAGGTAAGTTTGACGGGGTGCATTTAGGGCATCAGGCCGTACTCAGCCAAGTTGTTGAAAAAGCTAAAGAATTGAGCCTGCCTTCTACGGTGATGGTGTTCGAACCACAACCTGAAGAGTTGTTTACCCCTGAGCAGGCGCCTGCCCGATTAAGTCTACTTCGCGATAAATATACTCAATTGAAAGCCTTAGGTGTTGATCGTTTATTGTGCGTTAAATTCGACCGACATTTTGCTGCTTTTAGTGCCACTGATTTTGTTGAAAGTTTGTTAGTCGATAAACTGGGTATTAAATACTTGGTAGTTGGCGATGATTTTCGTTTTGGTAAAGGTCGAGTCGGTGATTTTTCCACACTGGTAGAAGAAGGTAAAAAATGTCAGTTTGACGTGGTCAGCACTCAGAGCTTTCGTCTCGAAGATTGTCGTATTAGCTCAACTGCGGTGCGTGATGCCCTAAGCGATAATGATTTTGTGCTTGCTCAGCAGATGTTAGGTAGACCCTTTACCATTGCTGGTAAAGTGTTACATGGTGAGAAGAGGGGACGAACCATTGGTTTTCCTACTGCTAACGTTTTATTGAAGCGCTGTAAGGCCCCAGTAAATGGCGTGTTTGCGGTCACCGTCACAGTGGTGGATAAACGTTATTCAGGCGTGGCGAATATTGGCCACAGGCCTACAGTGAACGGACAACGTTCACAATTAGAAGTACATCTGTTTGATTTTAACAGTGATTTATATGGCCAATTTATTTCCGTGGCCTTAGTGAGTAAAATCAGACAAGAAATGAAGTTCGACTCTTTTGAGTTGCTTCATCAACAAATACAAAAAGATGCGTTAGCGGCAAAAACACTGCTATACCCAAAATCATTGGAATTGCGCGGCGGCGGCAAATGAATGAGATCCCATGAGCTTAGTTCACTAAGTGATTGGGGCGAATGAGTGCAGCCAACAAACGTGCAGTTTCAAGGATGAAGGGTATAACCGCCTCTTAATATTTTACTGTAACCATTGACCAATTTGGATTTAACCAACAATGAGTGATTATAAACATACCCTTAATTTGCCTGAAACTGAGTTCCCCATGCGTGGCAACTTAGCTCAACGCGAGCCAAAAATGCTTGCGCAGTGGACAGAGAAAAAACTCTATCAGCAAATTCGTAACGCTAAAAAAGGTCATGTGCCTTTTATTTTGCATGATGGCCCTCCTTATGCGAATGGTGATATTCATATTGGTCATGCAGTAAATAAAATCCTTAAAGATATTATTGTTAAGTCTAAAACCTTATCTGATTTTGACGCGCCATTTGTACCAGGATGGGATTGTCATGGTCTGCCGATTGAATTAGTGGTCGAGAAAAAAGTCGGTAAACCTGGTAAAAAAGTCACAGCTGCTGAGTTTAGGCAAAAGTGCCGAGACTATGCCGAGAAACAAATTACAGGTCAAAAGGCAGATTTTATTCGCTTAGGTATTTTGGGTGAATGGGATAATCCATACAAAACTATGGACTTTAAATCAGAAGCCAACATTATTCGTGAATTCGGTCTTATAGTACGTTCAGGGCATCTTGAAAAAGGCTTTAAACCAGTACATTGGTGTACAGACTGCGGTTCAGCTTTGGCTGAAGCCGAAGTGGAATATCAAGACAAAAACTCACCATCTATTGATGTGCGTTTTAAGGCGGTGGATGCTGATGCGGTTGCTGCATGTTTTTCTGCTAAGGCTTTTGGTGATATCTCTGTCGCTATTTGGACGACTACACCTTGGACATTACCTGCTAACCGCGCAGTATGTATTCATCCAACCCTAGAATATAGTTTGGTTCAGGTCAGTGGCGAGCAAGGTCAAGAGTGTTTAGTGATCGCAACCGACTTAGTAGCGGATTGTATGCAACGTTTTGGCTTTGAAAACTATCAAACCTTAGGTGTGTGTAAAGGCCAAGCATTAGAACATCAAGTACTACAGCACGCTTTCTACGATTTCCAAGTGCCGCTTATTTTAGGTGAACACGTTACCACTGAAGCCGGTACTGGTTGTGTGCATACTGCGCCAGGCCATGGTGTTGACGATTTTATCGTCGGCAAAAACTACGGCCTAGAAGTGGCTAATCCTGTTGGTGCAAACGGTGTGTATGTAGAAGGCACAGAGTTGTTTGCGGGTGAATATGTATTTAAAGCCAATGATCATGTAGTTGAAGTGTTAAAGGAGCATGGCGCATTATTGCATCATCATGTGTATAACCATAGTTATCCGCATTGCTGGAGGCATAAAACGCCTATTATTTTCCGTGCTACGCCGCAGTGGTTTATCAGTATGGATAGAAATGGCTTACGTGAAGCATCGATAAAAGAAATTCATAAAACTCAGTGGCTCCCTGAATGGGGTGAAAGTCGCATTGAAACCATGGTATCCGGAAGACCTGATTGGTGTATTTCCCGCCAGCGCACTTGGGGCGTACCTATCGCTTTATTTGTGCATAAAGACACGGGTGAACTACACTCGCGCACCGACGAGCTGCTGGAGCAAGTGGCCGAGCTGGTGGAACAAAAAGGTATTCAAGCTTGGTGGGATATCGAACCAGAATCATTATTAGGCGACGATGCACAAACCTTCGTCAAAGT